>JANRAA010000170.1 GCA_030728235.1 Flavobacteriales bacterium | reverse complement strand
CGTCCAGTTTTTCGCAAAACGAAGAACAATGCCAGCAACAATGTCAATGCATATCCCACTGTTTGGGCATAAATGAAGAATTGTATCGACAGTGGAGGCAGGCCTTCGATGTTGAGAAGTATAAAGGGTATGAGGATGATCACGATCAACGCTCTGTCCATGATCGAAATAATGGCGTCTTTCTTAAACTCCATCAAGCCCGCTAAAATCGATCGCAAATACAACACGCCTCCACTCAGCAGCTGGTTTATCCCCAAATACCAAAGCAAGGTGATGTCGTCTCCTTGGTAACCAATAAGTATTGCTGTGCCGAAAAGTAGTATGAAGTAAACAACGCCCATCAATAACCGCAGTCCCAATATTCCTGAGAGCAGTTTTTCAGCGCTCGACTCTTCTGAAGCCAATGTCTTCGATGTAAAGCCATTCACTCCCATGTCGAGGAAGATGTTCAACAAAAAAGTCAAACTCAAGAGGGCGGAGTAATTTCCGAATATAGCAGAACCCAACTCGTTCTGAACACCTGCCTCTATAACGAGCAGGTAGAACGGTTTAACCAAAAGGTTCAACAACAGCAGTATGCTTAGATTAGAGAGGAATTTACGCTGCATGCACGACAAAGGTAGAAAAGCCGAATAAGAAAGGTGGTATTTACTTTATCTTCGGCGTCTGATTATTATGAAGATTGCAGTAAATACTCGACTTCTTCAGGTGAATAAACTTGAAGGTATCGGTTGGTTCACATTCGAAATCCTACGTCGAATGGTAGCGAATCACCCAGAAGTTGAATTTCACTTTGTTTTTGATCGTAAGCCATCTCCAGTATTCGCCTTTGGCCCAAATGTCAAGCTTCATCACATAGGTCCGCCAACTCGCCATGTGCTGCTCTTTCCAATTTGGTTCAATATCGCTTTGCCTGCAATGCTCCGGAAAATTAAACCGGATATTTTCATCTCCCCCGACGCCATAGGTTCTCTGAATGCTCCGTGCAAACAAATAGTGGTGATGCACGATTTAAATTTTGTCTATCACCCTGAATGGCTTCCAAAATCAGTGGCGCGGTTTTATAACAAATATTCTCCGCTGTTCGCGGATGCTGCAGATGCCATTGTGACGGTTTCGAATTACAGCGCGAACGATATTGTAAAGTGTTATCACGTCCCAGTAAATAAAGTGCATGTGGTTTCTAATGCTGTGAATTCGAGCTTTCACAAGCTTTCAGATGAACTTATTAGAACGATAAGAATAAGGGTGAGCAATGGGAATCCATACTTTGTTTATGTGGGATCTCTGCATGAGAGGAAAAATATCCGAAATCTACTTCTGGCCTTTGATAGTTTTTCAAAAAGCCATTCAGATTTCAGAATGATTCTCATTGGCGCTCCGCTTTGGAACGATAAGTTTTTGCTTGAGTTTGTGAACCAATTGGAATCGAAAGAGAAAATCCAATTTCTCGGTCGCCTCTCTGGAGGTGAGTTGCAAGAAGTAGTTGGTGCAGCTCATGCGATGACTTTTGTCCCGTATTTTGAAGGATTCGGAATCCCTGTCCTCGAAGCGTTCGCCTGCGAAGTGCCGCTTCTCAGCTCGAACCGAACCGCCATTCCTGAGGTGGCAGAAAATGCTGCGTTGCTGGTAAACCCTGATGATGTTGAAGAAATTGCCAGAGGAATGAAATCATTGGCAGAAAATCCTGAACTGTGTCGAGATCTGGTTTCTAAGGGCAAGTTGCGGGTTAAAGATTTCTCTTGGGATCTCTCTGCAGAGAGGATGTGGGAGGTGGTCGTCAAAACAATTGGGTGATGGGTTTGGTTGAGAATTTTTCAGGTTTGCTGCTTGAAGCAGGATGCGATGAAGCTGGTCGTGGTTGCTTGGCCGGACCAGTAGTGGCTGCGGCCGTTATTCTCAATCCCGAAAAACCAATCCTCGGCCTGAACGACTCAAAGAAATTAACGGAGCGCAGAAGAGATGCTTTGCGCCCAGAAATTGAAGAAAAAGCGCTGTGCTTCGCCGTTGGAATCGTTTCTCCTGCCGAGATTGATGAAATAAACATCCTGCAAGCTTCTTTTCTTGCTATGCACCGCGCTGTCGAAAAGTTAGAGAAACGGCCTGAGTTTCTACTTATCGATGGCAATCGTTTCAAAGCGTTTGGTGAAATTCCATTTGAATGCATGGTGAAAGGTGACGGACGTTTTCAGTCGATCGCGGCTGCTAGCATTTTGGCGAAGACATATCGCGATGAGTTGATGCACGAGCTAGATAATGAGTTCGCGGTGTATAATTGGAAGCAAAATAAAGGTTATCCAACGGTGCAACATAGAGAGGCCATCGCAATGCATGGCACAACCCCGCACCACCGCATGTCGTTCACTCTCCTGCCTGATCAATTGTCTCTATTCTAAGTTCTTAAGAAATTGGTTTATCCGATGTTTTGAATTCCTTGTCGATACGATGCGGTACTTTATCTTATTATTAAGTGTTAACAATCCTACAAGATTTTGAATCCGACTTTGTAATTTTGTCGTCCCAATCAAAAATGGGAAGTACATACCTAAACCAAATTTATTAAGATGAAAAAACCACTTTTCTACTTCGGGTTAGTGTTGGCAACCATCTTCACTGCCTTGTCGGTGCAAGCTCAGGTTACTATCTTTTCTGAAGATCTCCGCACAGGATCAGCTCCAGCTGGTTGGACGGTGAACAACGTGACGTTTTCTACCGCAGCAGGCGGATATGCAAACGTTGCTGCTACTACCGGTGAAGTAATCACTTCTTCGTACGATCTTTCTGCTTACACCAGTGTAGAGCTGACATTTGCTGTTGCGAAATTTGGTTCGGGTACTGACGGCCCTATCACAGTTGAAGTTTCTGACGATGGCGGTGCTACCTTCACTGTGCAGACTTTCGATTCTCCAATACCAACTGGATCTACGTACCTTACTTCAGGACCTACTGTATTGTCTACACTAGGCTCGAACGTAGTATTGCGTTTTACAACTGCCAACAGTGCGTCTGCAAAGCGTCTGCGCGACTTGGTTTTGGTTGGCTTCGATGCGAGCGCAATTTCTGGTTGTACAGATGCTGGAGCTTGTAACTATGATGCTCTTGCAACTGTTGACGATGGGTCATGTGACTTCTCTTGTCTTGGTTGTACAAACGTTTTGGCATGTAACTATGATGTTGCTGCTACCATCGACAATGGCACTTGTGCTTTCGCTGGCGACGCTTGTGACGATGGTGATCCACTGACTACGGGTGATGTATACGATGGTGCTTGCGCGTGCGCAGGTACTTCTGCTCCTTCAATTCCAAACTTGATCATCACTGAGATAAACTACAACCCAAATGATTTGTTGGGCTTCCCAGATACCAACTACGAGTTTGTTGAAATTTACAACAATGATGTGGTAACGGTTGATCTTACTGGATACGCCATGGTTGGTGTTACCCTGACTTTCCCTGCTGCTTCAATTGCTCCAGGTGAGTACATCGTTCTTGCTTTGAATGCTCCTTTCTTTACAGGGAATGGTTACCAAGTATTCTCTTTCACTGGTGGTTTGAGCAATAGTGGTGAAGTTGTTGCAATTGTTGACAACCTCGGAAACACAGTGAACTCTGTTACTTTCGATGATGTTGCTCCATGGCCTATCAGCCCTGATGGTTTTGGTCCAACTCTCGAGTTGATCGATGTAAACCTTGATAACACTTTGGCTTCTAGCTGGCAGCCCTCTTGTAACCTAACAGGTAGCCCAGGTGCAGTGAGCACTGGTCCTTGTGTTGCTGGTTCTGTTGAAACCATCGCTACAATTCAAAGTTCTGTTGACGCGGCTAACGAAAGCACTTTCAACGGAGATTTCTTGACTACAAATGGTATCGTAACCGCTGTTTATCCTGCTAGCAACTTTTTCACCATTCAAGACGGTACCGGAGCATTCTCTGGTCTTTGGGTAGAAGGTTCAACAGTTGCTGTTGGTGATGATGTAACAGTGTCTGGTATGATCATCGAATGGTTCAGCCTTACGTTGCTTACCAATACAAGCATTACTGTTAACACTTCAGGAAATGCATTGCCTGCCGCTGAATTGCTTACCACCACTGCTGTAAATGCTGAAGATTGGGAAGGAGTTCTTGTATCAGTAACTGGTGATGTTGTAAACGGTGATCTAGGTTTCGGTGAATTTTCTTTGAATGATGGTTCTGGAATTGTTCTAGGCGACGACTTGGGATTGCTTGCTACACCTCTTACCCCAGGTGATACATACACCATGTCTGGTCCGGTTTACTACAGCTTCAATGTGTTTAAAATTGAGCCACGTGATGCAGGCGACCTTCAGAAATGGGGTTGTACTGATATTGCTTTCCCTAACTACGACGCTGCCGCGGTAATCGATGACGGATCTTGTGGTGCTGTGCCTGGATGTACAAACCCAGTTGCTACAAACTACGATCCAGCTGCTACGTTCGACGATGGTTCTTGTATCATCGAAGGATGTACTGATGCCCTTGCATTGAACTATGATGCTGCTGCAAACTCAGACAACGGGA
>JANRAA010000169.1 GCA_030728235.1 Flavobacteriales bacterium | reverse complement strand
GCACATGGTCGAGCGATTGCGGATCGTGTTTGGATGCCAATGGCGTGTTTGACACATCGTTGTCGGGAGCAGGGAATTTCAATGTGACTTATGAGGTGATTACGAGTTGTGGCCCGATTCAAGAAACGGTAACCTTCGAGGTGATTGAAGATCCTGATCCAACCATTACTGCGGTTGGTGTTTTGTGTACATCTCAAAATGCAATCACATTGCAGACGGCAACAGCAGGTGGTGTTTGGGATGCTGAATGTGGGTTATGTCTGAATCCAGCTACAGGAGATTTTTTTCCGGGCATCGCTGGTGCAGGGACATTCTGGGTTTCGTATGCGATTGACGGGTATTGTCCGGTTACGAGCACCATCGACATCACTGTAGCAGATCAGCAAGACGCATCTTTTTCAGCGCCGACAGCCATTTGTGAGAATGCTTCTCCAGTGGCTTTATCACCAACAAATGCAGGCGGTGTGTGGTCGGCTTCATGCGGCAGTTGCATCAATAGCGATACGGGCGTTTTCAATCCATCCACCGCAGGTGATGGAACCCACACGTTGATTTACACCTTTACAGGCAATTGTCCGGATCAAACCAACACGACCATCGAGGTTATAAATGTTGAGTTGCCCGTGCTTGCCACCCCTCCGAACTTCTGTGATTCATCTGATCCGCATGTGTTAGCCGCTACACCTGCAGGTGGAAGTTGGACAGCAACGTGCGTTGGATGTTTGTCTGGTGCTACCTTCGATCCAGCAATCGGAGCGGGCAGCTATACGCTCACTTATACCGTCGGAACCCAGTGTGCGGTTTCTGCGAATGTGGTCGCAAACGTGCAAACGCAACAGTCTGCAATCTTCTCTGTTCCAGATACCATTTGTTCAGCTGCAGCGGCGTTGACTTTCCCACCGGCCGACTTAGGAGGTAGCTGGAATGCCAGTTGTGGGTCGTGTATCAACACCTCAACAGGATTGTTTAATCCACAGGTTGCAGGTCCAGGCGCGTATAATATAACATATTCAATACCAGGTCTTTGTGGTGACTCGTTTCAAGAAACAGTTGTAGTAGATTTTAGCGATGTCGCAAATATAAATCCGGTACTGGAATACTGTGAAGGTTATGGCGATGTACAAATTACAGCCACCCAATTGGGGGGTATTTGGAGTGCTAGTTGCGGGACATGTATTGACCCATCAACAGGGATTTTCAATACCCTAGATGCGGGGAGTGGGCTGCATCAAATCATATACACCTTCGGTGGATTGTGTGGAGATAGTGATACAAGAATCATAGAGGTTGTCGACAACTTCGACCCATCCATCACAGCGGTAAACGGTTTTTGTGTGGATGCGCCCTTGCAGCAGATGTTTGCTGCAACACCAGGAGGATTTTGGAGTGCCACATGTGGAACCTGTATTACGCCTTCAGGCTTTTTCGCTCCAGGCGAGGCAGGGGTGGGAGTGCACACCATCACCTACACCATTCCGGGTTCTTGTGGTGGAGTAGATACTGAAGAAGTAAGCGTATTTGGAATTCCGAATGCAGATTTCTCGGCCACCAATTTCCAAGGATGTGTGCCATTTACAGCGGGTTTTGTTCAAGACAGTGTACAACAAGTGTTTTGTCAGTGGAACTTCGGCGATGGGAACTACGGAACCAGCGTTGGCACGGCAGCGCATACCTACACCGGGCCGGGTTGTTACGATGTGTCGCTCACCGTTACGAGCTTCCAAGGATGCACCGCTACCCGCTCATACAACGACATTGTTTGCGGACTTGGGCTACCGAATGCGTACTTCATATACGATCCAATAGTGCCAACTACAGATGAGCCAATCGTTGATTTTATCGATGAATCTGTTGGGGGAATTCAGTATGTGTGGACACTTGAGGGGAATGTGCAATCAACCATTCCAAATCCAACATTCAATATTCTAACCGCCAACGTAAACCCTGTGCAAGTTTGTCTGCAGGTAACCAACGGCTCAGGATGCATAGACTTATACTGTCGCGACATCGAGTTACTTGAAAACCTAAGGGTTTATGTGCCTACGGCTTTCACGCCGGATGGCGATGGCGTCAACGAAGTCATCATTCCAAGTGTTATTGGTGCCAGTGCTTATGAATTCATTGTTTTCGACCGATGGGGAGGAACTGTTTTCAAAAGCAATACCATCGGAGAGCCGTGGCTAGGAAACGTTCAAGGAGGTGAATACTTCGCTCCAAACGGAGCATATAGCTATCTTCTAAAAGTGAAAGGGGAAGATCAGAACGCCTACGAGTATAGTGGGCACATACATTTGTTGCGGTAATGATATTAGCTATTTATCTTAGCGAAATCTAACCACTTTGTCGAATGCATTACCTCGAGTCTGAATTAGTTGCTTTAATCAAGACCAACGAAAGTATTTTTGATTTCATAGGAGATACCGTGCTTGATGGGGTATGGTATTGGAATCTCGAAAAGACAGAAGACGAGTGGATGAACAGGCGGTTTTGGATCAATTTAGGTTATGATCCTGATGCAATGCCTCATTCGTCGTCATCGTGGCAAAGTCTAATTTTCCCCGAAGATTTAACCCAGTCAGAAGAGTTATTAAAGGCGCACCTAGCGGATGCAAGTGTGCCGTATGATTTAATAGTTAGGTACCGGCATTTCAAAGGAACGACATCGTGGATACGGTTTCGTGGAACAGCCATCAGAGATGAAGAAGGCATACCGATCCGCATGTTGGGCATTCATACCGACATCACCGAGTTGATGGACAAAAACTCCATTCTCGACGAGTGCAATTCGGCAGCAGAAATAGGCTATTGGTACTTAGATATTGCAAGTCAGAAATTGTTTTGGAGCGATGTTACACGCAGAATACACGAAGTACCTGATGATTTTGAACCAAATGTAAACCAAGCGATCAATTTTTATCTTGAAGGTGAAAGCAGAGAGAAGATAACTGCCGCAGTAGAACAAACCATTCTGGATGGAATGGGCTACGACTTGAAGCTTCAAATCACAACCTTTAACGGTGAAAGAAGATGGGTACGATCTTTAGGGAAAGCAGACCTATATAATGGTCGTCCGGTCAGGATGTATGGAACCTTTCAGAACATTACAAAAAGCCAAAAAGCCGAAGAGCATTTGAACGAAATGCTTAAGATGTATGAAAAGCAAAACGAACGACTGAAGAACTTCTCATACATCGTAGCCCACAACCTCAGAACCCACGCAGGTAATATCAAATCGCTGCTCGATCTTCATTCATCGAACCCAGAAGCGATAGACATAAAAGAAATGCTGGGGTTGTTGAGGTCGACATCAGGAAATCTGCTCGAAACAATCGACAACCTAACAGATGTCGCCATGATGAATGCAACTGCTGGTGACGGGTTGATAGAGGTAAGATTGTATGATGTTGCCCAATCTGTTATCAATACCCTGAAATTAAATAATATAGATAATTACAGCTTCGTAAATAAGATTGGAAAAGACGTCAAAGTGAAGGGGATACCAGCATATATCGACAGTATTTTGTTGAATTTACTTTCAAATGCGCAGAAATATCGTAAATTGAGTGAACCAGGACAGGTGGTTATTTCTTCTTTGGAGGATCAGAATTTTGTTTATGTTGAGATATCAGACAACGGACAAGGTATTGACATGGAGAGGAATAAGAACAAAATGTTCGGTATGTATAAAACATTTCATCGGCATCCAGAAGCACGTGGTTTAGGCTTGTTCATTACCAAAAATCAAATGGAGGCCTTTGGAGGAGAAATTTTTGTAGATAGCACCTTGAATGTGGGGACTACCTTCAAATTAAAATTCAAAAAATGATCAAGAGAAACATTTGTATAATAGATGATGACCCTACGAATGTCTTGATTACAAAGGCGTTGCTGAACTTAATTGATTCTCAAGGATTCATACTCACTTACAATGATGGAAAAGAAGCTTACGACGGTTTGATAGAGTTGTGCATGAACAATGAAACCATTCCTGAAGTATACTTTTTAGACATAAACATGCCGATTTGGGACGGGTGGGATTTCTTAGATGAAATAGCGAAATTGAATTCGCAGAAGCAGGTGTCTATTTTCGTGTTATCGAGTTCTAACAACCCAGAAGATGCAGCGCGTGCTTTGACATATCAGAATGTAAAAAGCTACATCGTGAAGCCGGTAACCCTCGACGTCTTGAAAAAGGAATTCGACCAGATATAATTTCTCTCACCCTTTGGCTTCTCACCTTTCACTTTCAAAATTGGCCGCCTCTGTGCGCCGCATGTTCGACCATCATTTTGGCGACAAAACTTACTGGGTGACAGGTGAAATAAGCAGCTACAAGGTTTACGGGGGTAGAAACCACTACTTCGATCTTATTGAAAAAGGCGAAAGCTCGGATACACCAGTGGCCAAGTTCTCAGCCGTAATGTGGGCGAATACCCAAGAGGCTGTGAGGAAATTCGAGAACATCACAGGACAAAAGCTGGGAAATGGAATCGAAGTGTTGGTCAAGGTCCGCGTGGGTTTTACAGAGCAATACGGACTAAAACTAACCGTAGAAGACCTTGATCCGAGTTTCACAATCG
>JANRAA010000168.1:20785-24672 GCA_030728235.1 Flavobacteriales bacterium | reverse complement strand
AGTGGGGGAGCGGCTTCATCTACGAAGTGGAATCCTGTTTCGCCTGTCTGGGCAATGAGGTACTCCATTTTATCGACAAAAGCGGCGGCGGATGTCTCTTCAAATCGTCCGATGTAATCGAGGCTGACGTCGCAAAAGGAACATTTCTTCCAATAACAACCATGTGCCACGGTGAGTTTGTTCCACCTGCCGTCGTTCCACAAGCGGTGCATGGGGTTGGGCATGTCGAACATCGATAGGTATTCGCGCAATCGCAATCCGCGGTAGTCGGGAGCAGGCAGTGTGGCATGTCCAAATTCGCCGCCAATGAGGTTGTCTTCAAAAACTACTTTTCCGTCTTCCAACACGTAGGTGCGTTTCAGCAATCGGGCAGATATTGGGTGTTTGAGGTGCTGTATCAAGGCGTACAGTGGCCCCTCTCCGTCGTCGAGGGTGATGAAGTCGATGTATTTGAAAATGGTGGGGTCGCTGAGCTCTCTCAATTCGGTATTGGCATAGCCTCCTCCCAAAACGATCTTGGTTTGTGGATGGTTGGCCTTGATCCATTGTGCTGCTTTCAAAGCACCATACAGGTTGCCGGCAAAGGGAACGGTGAACCCGACAACGTCGGGGATGGTTTCTGTGAAGTAAGCCGCCGTGCATTCCCACAAGAGGTCGTCTATGCTGTTGTTGGGTTTCTGCAATTCTAACTCTATCGGTCGAAAGGAAACGGCTGTTCTGGCAATCCGCTCTGCGTATTTTGATATTCCGAGATGCGGACCAACAGTAGCTGCCACAAGGTCTACAAGGTCTTCTAAATAGAGCGAGGCAAGGTATCGGGCTTGATCTTGAACGCTGTTTTTCCCAAAGTGGTAATCCATCTCTTGAGCCGCCTCAAATCGCTTTCCTCGTGGGAGGAAATGCGGACGTATGATGCGCTGTGCAAGGTTCGATTGGTTGTTCTGAAGAAAGGATATGACGTGCTCAATGGTGCCGATGTACGATGCCTTGCGCAAAACCATGTTTGTGCAGTTGTCATCGAGGGTGAAGCCACCGGCTTCGATTTTTTCGAATGTGGCCGACAACCCCGTGCGGGTAAAAAGGCGCAAGAAGAGGTCGAGGCCGAGGTCTCCTTGATCGGTGTCTATTTTTTTGCTGCGCAGAAAACCGGTGATATAGGCCGTTGCCGGATAAGGGGTGTTGAGCTGCGTGAGCGGTGGGGTGAGAAGTAAAACGTGCATGGACTACAACTCAAAATGTTTATCGGCAAGCACAGGGAATTTCTTTCTGAAATCGGCCAACGCCGAGCTGTCTAAGGTTGCGTTTAACACTGTTGCTTGGCGTGGTGTTCCAACGGCTAATTCGGCTCCCCTTGGGTCCAAAATGGCGCTGTCGCCGCTGTGGGGCTCGCCATTGCCATCGGCGCCTACGCGGTTCACACCAATAAGGTAGCATTGGTTTTCAATGGCGCGTGCACGTATTAATGTCTGCCAAGGATAGGAGCGCACCGCCGGCCAGTTGGCGACGTACAAACAAAGGTCGTAACGGTCTTCATCCCCGCTGTTGCGGGCAAGTTCAGGAAAACGGAGGTCGTAACATGTCAATGGGAGTACCTTCCATCCGCGCCATTCAAAAATTTTGCGTGCTGTGCCTGCTTGATAGTGCTCTGGCTCATTGCCGAACGAGAATAGGTGCACTTTGTCGTACCAATCGTAGCTGCCGTCAGGAAACACCCAATACAGGCGATTGTAGTAGTAACCGCCTTCTGAAACAGATACGCTTCCGCATATAACAGCTTGTTTCGCTGCTGCCACAGATTTCATCCACTTCAAGGTGACCATGCTGTCGCCATGTGGTTCTGCAAATTGCTCGGGCTGCATGGTGAAGCCGGTGGTGAACATTTCTGGCAGTACGATGAGGTCGGTATCCGAAAGGTCGGCGACGATTTTATCGAGCTGTTGTATGTTGGCTGCTGGATCTTCCCAAATGAGGGTAGTTTGTACGGCAGAAACGCGCAGATTTTCCATGAAGGTGTGTTTTCGCCGATGAAGTTACCAAATCTTCAGATTGCCTTCAATATCTCAGCGGCAGCAAGCAGGGTGTCGTCGTTTTTAGCAAAACAAAAGCGAAGTGAATGCTCCATCATGGGCTGTTGGTAGAATACAGACACGGGGATGGAGGCAATTTTGTATTTCTCGGTCCACTCTTTGGCGATTTCTACATCTTCTTGTTCGCTGATTTTGCTGTAGTTCAATAACTGGAAATAGCTGCCCTCAGCGGGTTTGAAGGTGAATCGACTGCCTTTCAGTGCTTGCAAAAAGAGGTCTCTCTTGGCTTGGTAAAAGGTATGTAGCTGGTTGAAATGATCGTGATTTTCGGTCATGAATGCTGCAATACCGTGTTGCATCGGTGTGTTGGCTACAAAAACGTTGTACTGGTGCACTTTTCTGAACTCGGCCATCAAACTCGGCGGACCTGCTATGTAACCTGTTTTCCAGCCTGTGGCGTGTATGCTCTTCCCAAATGAACCAACAATCAAGCTTTGATTGGCCAATCCTGCGCGCGATGCACAACTGGCATGTGGTTCTCCGTCGAAAACAATGTGCTCATACACTTCGTCGCTCAGTACGATGATGTCGCTTGAAACGGCAATTTTCTCGAGTTCCATCAGATCCGACAACCCCAAAACACTTCCTGTAGGGTTGTGCGGTGTGTTGATGATGATCATGCGGGTTTTTCGGGTAACAAGCTTGCGCACTTCGTCCCAATCTACGCGGTAGTGCGGACCTGTTAAGCGCATGAAAACGGGTATGCCGCCAGCCAATTCAATGGCAGGTGCGTAGCAGTCGTATGCCGGCGTGAAAACAATGACTTCATCATTTTCTTTAACAAGGGCAGTGATGGCTGTGAAAATGGCCTGTGTGGCTCCTGCTGTAATTGTAATTTCTTCTAAGGGGTCGTAGGTAATGCCATTTCTTCTTTGAAACTGGGCCGCTACTGCTTCGCGAAGGGCCAAAACACCAGCCATGGGTGCGTATTGGTTCTTTCCGTCGGTTATGGCCCGAATAACGTGTTCTTTGAGCTCGGCGGGTACGTCAAACTCCGGAAAGCCTTGCGATAGGTTGAGCGCTCCGTGCTCAGCAGCCAGGGCCGACATCACAGTAAAGATACTGGTGCCTGTGCGGGGTAACTTGGTTGAGATTGGAGTTTGAAAATGTGGCATAGAATAGAAATGGCCTGCAAATTTAGGGTTCTCAGTCGGGAGGCGCAAAGCCCATTTCTTAGTTTGTGAATAAAGTTGTTTTAATGTGCTGTTAATCAATTAACAACAACATATCCACATGCTAACGAATCACAGCTATTTTTCCAACATTGGTGGCGTCCCCATCTGAACGTGCAGCGAAAATGAGGTAGATGCCCGTTGCTACCCGTCGACCATCGGGGCCGGTAGCATCCCACGTTGCACGGCCACCGTTAGAGGTTGAGTTGTAAACGACATTCCCACTCACATCGGTGATTTTTATGTCGGTTTCATACGCCAAACCATCAATGGTGATGAGTCCGACGTAGTCTTCACGAACGGGGTTTGGATATATCGACATGGTGCTGATCTCATCGTCGAAATTGGTAGCATCGCTCATGTACGAGATTACGCCGCGATCGGTGGCGAAAAAGATCTCTCCGCGTTTGTGGTTGATGGCTATGTCGAGCACGTTATTGGAAAGCAATGGACTATTGTTTTCGGTGAAGTGGTGGATTTCTTCAAGGCCGTCTGGACTGAACAAAAACACGCCGTTGCTAGCCGTAGCGACCCATTTTCTGTTGGCGCCGTCAATGGCTATGGAGTTGATTTGCTCTGTTTCTAGCAAAATCTGTATGTTTCCGTCTTGCTCGATGAGAATCTGCTG
>JANRAA010000168.1:15530-20775 GCA_030728235.1 Flavobacteriales bacterium | reverse complement strand
GATCTGCTGCGAATCGAAATTCTCTTCAGAAAAAATGCTCTCTGGGGCATAGAAAACAGTAATTCCCTGCAAGGTGCCCACCCATATTTCGCCATCCAAATCTTCTTCTATCGAATATACATCCATGTTTGGCAGTGCGCCGTTCCCTTCTTCGTTGGTTAAAATGCGGTAGTTGTCGTCTGAAGGGTCTGCCGGTGTTTCGTTCGGATCAAGCACCAAAAGGCCCTTTCCGCGTGGAATTACTGCCCAAACGTATCCTTGTCGGGTGGTCAAAATATCCCCAATAAAATCGTCCGTTCCAATTTCAGGTGCGAAGTTGAAGGATGTGAAATTCCCACCTTCCGATAACAGATGCAGGGGTGCGTTTGAGTATGCATTCGCAAACCAAAGGTTGCCCGATTCGTCGAAATCGGCACCGCCCACGCCCACGCGAAACGAACCGCCGAAATTGGCTTGCTGAAGCGGACTATTATCTTGGTTGTAGATGTTGGTGATGACTCCGTTTCTAACTTCAATCAACCCTTCTTCCCAAGATCCAAGCATTACGCGGCTGTTGTCGTTGGGGTCTATCGTTACGCACATATAGTCGTTGATGTCGCTGATGTCGTTCAACCCTGGGTTGATTTCTGTCACCATCCAATTTTCATTCACCAAGCCGTAAATGCCTTTTTTATCGTAGTTACTAGTCCATGTGGCATCAACACCTCCTGATGCTATCCAAATGTTATCGTTGTAAGCGTCGATTCTTCTTGCATTGAAACTCGGAGGGCCTCCTGGTAGGTAGCTTCTTTCTGCTAGGTCGGTGCCCACAAAAAGCAATCCTCCAAAATCGTTTGCTACCCACAAATTACCTTGCTGGTCGAAAACAGATCCTTTTGGTGATACGAGGTTCCCGTTGATGTTCTGCTGAGCGGTGAAAACATCAAAATTCTCATCCAGCCAGGTGATTTTTTGAAAGGTACAAACAGCGAGGTGGTTGCCGTTGGTTTGTATGTCGTCAATCACAATCGATTCCAACTCTGCAACATTTGTCCATTCCCACACCCCAATCTCTGCGCGCCAAAGTTCGTCTGCGGCATTGCCGTCGATGGTCACAAAAAGGGTGTTGTTCACGCGGGCAATGTCGGTGTAGTCAGCGCCCGGGGCTGGCACTTCATCCATTTCTTCCCAAGAAGCAAAGTTTGTTAGAAACGGGTTATTTCGCTCAGCTCTGAAAATTCCTGATCCAGTTGCGGCATACCAATAAACGTCGTCTACTTCAAGTGAATTCACGCGAACGAGGTTGTTCTGACCTTGCAGGTACCACGTTTCGGCAACTTCGCGGCGATCTATGTTTAAGACAACAACTCCGAATCCGCACGAGAGGTAGGCCATGCCGTCGATGATGCGAATGTCGTAAATGGTTTTATCGCCAAAAATATTGCTCTCTTTGATGTCGGATAGGTTGAACGAAGTACCATTTTTAATGAGGTCTACATTGCCTGAGTTGTAGGCAACGACAAGTGTTTTGGTGGTATTGTCGAATTCAATGGTCGACACATCTGAGCTGCTCAATCCGTTTACACTAGAAATGCGCTCAATGCTGTTGTCGGTTCTGTCGAGTGAAAATACGGCATACGGCGTAGCGCTATAAATCAGGTCTCCAGCAACGCATACATCAATGGTTCCGCGGTAAGGGAGGTGTTCTCGCCATTGGCCAACGGGCATTTGCGACAGACAAGTTTTGACAAGCAGTACCAATACGGTAGCTGAAATGATCCTGATCATTTGGGTTGCTTTGGTTCGTGTTTCAAACGCTATGTTCAACAAATTCGTATTTATCATGACAATTTAAATCATTCGCCTTGTGGTATCTATGGGCGAATCTTCAATCGCTTGCATTTTATTACTGTCTTTCATCGAGTAAAAGCACCCGGTATCAGTAAAATCCATCTTCACTATATCCCAAACAACAAGTTGAGCGAGAATGTTTTCTGTTTTTTCTCTGCTCAAACGCAGGATGCGAGAGGCGCTTCTAAAACCCAGTTGTTCGCCGTTTCTAAGTGCTTGAAACAATTTGCGAATGGGGTGTGTGTATTCAAAATCAGGTGTTTGCTCAGTACTCTGGTATTGCCACACTTTCAGCAAAACGCCATTTGCTTGAATATTTCTGTCTTCTTGTCGCTGGTAAGCAGCCCAAGTGCCGTCTTCATTGGCCGCGAAATGCGGTGCGCGAAGCGATTTCTCAATCTGCACTTCTAATACACTTTGGTAGTTGCTTTTCCATACCTGAGTCTTAAAAGAAATGGGTGGCTTGCAATGCATCTCTGCTGCTGCCTGTATCATGTAAAACTCTTCTTCGGGAACCACACCGCACACTGTGCCGTTGTCTTTCACGCCTATCAACAACCGCCCACCGTCAGTATTCGCAAAGGCAACCAACGTGCGCGCGATCTTCCGCGTATCCTCAATACGCATCTTGAAATCTTGCTGCTGGTGTTCGCCTTCGGCGATCATTTCGATGATGAACGACATGTTTTGATTTTTCGTTTTAGGCAGAGTTATTTTGCCCCTTTGCCTTTGATCACCTTAGCGACCATTCCATTTTCGTAAATGAAGTGTTCTTCTATCTGATTGGTTTTTTCGTTGTAGCGAATGTATTTGCCATGGCGCTTGTTGTTTTTGTACTCAGCTTCCATCACTACCATTCCACGTTGGTTGTAAGTTATTACTAAACCATCAAGTTTGCCGACTTTATAGGTGCAGGTGCGCTCTGGTGAACCGGTTTGAAAATAATACTCCCATTTGCCATCAGGAATGTTGTCGCTATAGCTGCCAATCATTTCTGGATATCCATATTCACTATAGGTCTCCCATTTGCCGGTTTTCTTACCTTCTGCGGTGTAGCTGCCCGTTTCATGCTGCTTGCCATTCTCCCACCAAAAACTCCAGCTGCCGGTACGCAAATCGCCATTCCAAGAACCTGTGTATTGACGCACTCCATTCGGGTACCACCCTTCCCAAGCGCCATTCATCATGCCGTCTTTGAAATTGCCTTTGTCTTTCTCACGTCCGTTGTCGTACCAACTTTCCCAAACGCCATTCTCTTTTCCATCTTTAAAATCACCGTGCATCAGCAGTTGTCCGCTTTCAAACCAATAGGTCCACTCGCCAGTCTTCACGCCCATGTCGTACGACCCGGTGTGCCATGGTTCACCGTTGAAGTAGAAGTATTGCCATTCGCCGTGCATCTTTCCTTGGGTGTAATTGCCGGTGTAGTGTGTGTTTCCGTTTCCGTAGTAATACATCCACGTGCCTTCCTGTAAATCGTCGGTAAAGCTGCCTTCCATATCGGTTTTACCATCTTCAAAATACCATTTCCAAACGCCGTCTTTCTTCCCATTGAGATGATTGCCTTCCATGTCGACTTGTCCGTTCATGAAAAACTGCTTAAACATCCCATTTGGCACACCCTGCTTGTAAGTCGAGATGCGCTCTTGCTTGCCGCCGAAATAGTATTCTTTCCATTCGCCATCGCGCTTGCCGTCTTTGTAGTTCCCTGTTTCGTGCACGCCACTGTCGACGTAGTAAACGGTGTGTTTACCATTTGGAAGTCCGCCCAAATAAGTGGTTTCAATGCGCACAGCGCCGCTCGAGAAGTATTCTTTCAAAACCCCCACGCCGTCTTTAATCATCACTTCGTTTTTCTCACTTGCGAGGTAGTTGGTGAAAACGGTGGAGTCGTTATACGTTTCTGTTTTTTTCTTTGCACCACTGTTAAACCAGTAGTTCCACTCTCCCATCCGCCGATCGAGGCGAAAAAAGCCTTCTTCAAGCAGCACTGAATCGACTGAAAAATAGCGCATGATACTGTCTTGCAGTCCATTAACAAAATAACCCTCTGTCTGCAGCTTTCCATTTTCATGGTGCCTGAGCACTTTACCGTTCAGCACGCCAAACCAATAGTCGGCTTCTTCCATGATGTTTCCGTTTTCGTGCCAGTACTTCCATGGTCCGTGCTCAACCCCGCGCTCGTAATACCCTTCGCTATGCTTTAGTCCGTTGTCCCAAAACTCTACAAAATGTTGCTTCTGTCCGTGCACGTGCAGAGCACCTAAAAAAAGTAATATCAGTAAGATCCGCATGTTAATGATGGTATTGAGGGGCTAAATTACGTTTGTGGTCCGACATCCCGCCTTGCGCGGCTTAGGTATTTTCCACAATCGTTCGTTCTTTCAACTGCAACGGTGGTCAGTTATTGTATTCGTGCTCTCTTTGTTCGGGCTTATCGCTAAAGCGGATGTGAATGCCGTGCTGCTAAACTGGGTTTTGTTAAGCTTGCAAGTCGCAGATAGATCGATAGAAAGCGGAAAGAACGACGTTTCAAATACGTGTTCAATTGATATATTTACAAAGCGAAGAAATGGGGTGTGTAAACAGCTTTCAACACAGTATTTTAAAATTATTGCGACATCATACTAAAACCCTATAAACCCATATTGGGCAAGAAATGGCATCCACGACCAAACACCAACAGCTGCAAGCCACCGACCCGTTGACCGCTTTAATAACTGAACGAGGCATTGAAGATTGGAGTGAATTGATTGAATACACTAGGAAGTTGCCTTACGGCAGAAATCAAAATCGAGAAGATTTTTCGCTTGTTTTGACTGAAGGGAAAGGGACATGCAGCTCGAAGCACTCGTTTTTAAAAAAGGTCGCCGATTTAAATGGCATCGACAATGTAAAACTGATTTTGGGGATGTACCGAATGAACCAAGTCAATACCCCCAAAATTGGAACCACCATTTCAGAAGGTGGTCTTGCATTCATTCCAGAAGCCCATTGCTATTTAAAGCTGAATAACCGACGTGTTGATATAACTACGAGTGATTCGAATATTGAAAACCTTACAGCAGACATTCTTGAGGAAATTGAAATCGAGCCCGAGCAAGTCAATACCTTTAAAGTTGAGTACCACAAAAATTTTCTGCGAAAATGGCTTGCAGAGAATGATATAGATATGAGCTTCGATACCTTGTGGGAGTTGCGCGAACAATGCATTAGAAACTTGGAGCGGAAATAATGACTAATTAGAATTGGCCCATCAACAAAATTTCAGCGCAATTCCGCCGAATTTCTGAACTTGGTCTTTTATCCTTTTGCGGCCTATATCGAAAAGCACAAATTGCGTGTTCAATGAAATTTAAATGACAACCAAGGAAGTTGAATCGTATTTGAGAATTTTGGGGTTAAAGCCAAATGC
>JANRAA010000168.1:3861-15430 GCA_030728235.1 Flavobacteriales bacterium | reverse complement strand
TAAAAATTCGCAAGCAACTGTAACCGTTCTTGAGCACTTCTATTTTTTTGTGTCTATCTTAATTTTGCTGAGTCCGCTTTGGGGTTACCTGTTTAAAGAATGGGCTGGCCTCGCTGTAGGTGTCCTCTTTACCCTCATAACAACCCCATTTTGGGTAGA
This sequence comes from Flavobacteriales bacterium, assembly GCA_030728235.1. Lineage (GTDB taxonomy): Bacteria > Bacteroidota > Bacteroidia > Flavobacteriales_D > Sanyastnellaceae > RI-182. The sequence continues at coordinate 15,271 of JANRAA010000168.1, read as the reverse complement.
TATCTTCACAAAAAAAATAAGCTTAAGTTTAAAATCTTTTGTCCGTTCACTTGTTGTTGTGATGAAGACAAAATCGTTGAGGTATTCAGTTGTTGTTTTCATTAATCTCTTGGTTTTCTTTCGGTATACGCTGAACACCAAACTTCCTACTTATGCGATTATTGTAATTCTTTTTGTCTTGTACGGAATTGCTTTTCTAACGTATCACCTAAAACCTAAATTCGGATATGAAATCTCAAAGTTCGCCCTCTATCTCTTGTTCTTGCCAACTGCTTTCAATCTCCCTTTCGTAATAAACTCTGGTTTCTCTGATAACCCAACCACAGAAGTATATCGTTTCTCTCATAGAGAACGCTGGTATGGCAGTAAAGCAACAGGTTGGAGGTTAGAGAGAATAGCCTATATTGACCTTACAGACTCCAAATACGAGGAGTATCATTGGTTCAGAATGTTTTTTGACTTCGAAGCAATGAAATTCAAAAGCGAAGTAGCCTATACATTCGAAGATGGTCTTTTTGGTGTGAAGGTGCTAAAGCACTACGAATTCGGAAACTAGACCACTTCCAATCTCCACTAAACCACGATTCTCGGGATAAGTGTTGTTTTGAAATTTTTGAAAAGAAATGCAGGATTTGAAATATACATAACGAGCGGACCTGCGTTGCAATTACAATTAAATAAACCATGAAGCACATCGTTATATTTATCGCTGCAGTGATTTTCGCATCGAGTTCAGTTTTTGCTCAGACTCTTGATGAAGATAAAAATGAAGTTTATCCAGACATTTACTCATTCGAAAAAGCGGATAGTTTTCAGTCGGATGGGGATTATGAAAAAGCAATTTGGTTCTATATCAACTTGTTTCCTAACAATGAAGCAAGGGTAATACAAATTGTACAAACATTGGCATCGAAGATCGATACGCTTGATATGGGCTTGTTAATCAAACAATCGTTCGCAATGTATAGTGCATTCGATCCTGCCATTACAACTTTCGAAAGTGGGGTGCCAAATATGGATCTCGAAATACTCAGGGTCAAAGGTTCTTGGGCCGATGAATTGATTCAGAAAATATCCCCTGCAGAAAAATCACTTTCGTCTGCTGCAGAATACAATTTCAGAGGTTTAGATAAAGCTAAGGCTGGCAATTACAGGGAGGCGATACTTGACTTCGATCAGGCCATCGAAATAAAACCTACCGGACAGATTTATTACAATCGAGCGTATGTGAAAAGTGTTCTTGAAGACTTCACAGGCGCCATTTCAGATTTCGACAAGACCATAGAATATGAATACAGACTTGTGGAGGCTTATTTTGAAAGAGGATACTGCAAAGATCAAATCAATGACCTTGTAGGGGCCATTGCCGACTATTCAAAAGCTGTAGAAACAGATCCAAATTATGCCGATGCTTATAACAATCGTGCATTTACAAAATACAAAATGGAAGAATACGAAGCGGCCATTAACGATTGGGACCAGGCCATTGCTATCGATCCGAATTTTGCAGGTGCCTATGTAAGTCGGGGTTTCGCTAAAGGTGAGTTGGGCGATAAGCTAGGGGCGTGTGAAGACTGGACGAAAGCGGTTGAACTAGGTTTTTCTGAAGCCAAAGAATTTTTGGAACGCAACTGCGAGTAAGGCACTTTTCAATTTAAGGTTAATCGCTGGCGCGGATGTTGATATTTTCACAATTCCGAATCCCCAATAAACCGAATGATTGGGTGATATAAATAAGCTGAAGACCAAGGCTGCAGTGAAGTTCGTAGAAGGCAAGTAGGTGAAACTATGATAAGCCAAATGATAAATTTCTGTAACGTGATGGTACGATTGAGTGGAATTGTTATCTTTGCAGCAGAAACGGAGGTTTTTCGATGGAGAGGGGTGAGAACCCCTCTTTTTATTACATGTTCGATAATGATCACAAAGGGTCAAATAGAGGGAATGCTCGCCATAGAGCTAGAGGGCTCACCAGTGTTTGTGGTGAAAGTAGATGTCAATACACAAAACGACATCCGCGTGCTGGTCGATAACGACGAGGGCATCTCGATCCGTGATTGTGTGAAAGTGAGCCGGTTTATAGAAGGTTCATTTGATCGTGAAGTAGAAGATTATTCGCTTCAAGTGTCATCCCCTGGAGCTGATCACCCACTTGCAGTAAAACGTCAGTATTTTAAGAATGTCGGACGTGAAGTGGCGGTCCACTTGCTAGACGGTGAGAAAGTAAAAGGTTTGCTTGAAAAAGCAGATGACGAAGGGGTAAGTTTGTATTGGACTGTAAAAGAAGCTGTGGAAGGACGAAAGTCCAAAGTGCTTGTCGAAAAGCGCCGCGATATTAAGTACGAGGAAATAAAAGAGACCAAAGTGGTCATTTCATTTAAATAAGGAAACATGAACGTTGCGAATCTGAACGAGTCTTTCGCGGATTTTAAGGAGTTGAAGAACATCGACCGTGAGACCATGCTTATGATTCTGGAAGATATCTTCCGCCAGATGATCATCAAGCGCTATGGCACCGATGAGAATTTTGACATTATCATAAACCCTGATAAAGGTGACCTTGAGATTTGGAGAAACCGCGATATCGTTGATGACGAAGAACTAGAAGATGAAAATCTTGAGATCGCGTTGTCGGATGCACTAAAAATACAAGACGACTTTGAAATCGGTGAAGAGGTTTCTGAAGAAATCAAAATCGAAGATTTCGGCCGCCGCAGTGTTTTGGCGATTCGTCAAAACCTGGTGTCGCGCATCATGGATCTTGAAAAAGACCACATCTACCAAAAATACAAGGAGCGCGTGGGAGAAATCGTTGCCGGTGAGGTCTACCAAATCTGGAAACGTGAAATTCTTGTGATCGACGATGAAGAGAATGAGTTGGTATTGCCGAAAGCAAATCAAATTCCTTCCGACTTCTTCAAAAAAGGCGATACGGTGCGTGCCGTTGTATCTGAAGTAGATATGCGTAACAATACCCCACGTATCATTCTTTCTAGAACAGCGCCACAATTCTTGGAGCGTTTGTTCGAACAAGAAGTGCCTGAGGTATTTGATGGACTAATCACCATCAAAAACATTGTTCGCGAGCCGGGTGAAAGAGCGAAAGTGGCTGTAGAATCATACGACGATCGTATTGATCCTGTAGGCGCTTGTGTAGGTATGAAAGGTGCTCGTATTCACAGCATCGTTCGCGAATTGAAAAACGAAAACATCGATGTAATCAACTACACGTCGAACGACCAGTTGTTGATCGCAAGAGCGCTTAGCCCCGCTAAAATCTCAAGCATCACGTTGGATGTTGAAAACAAGAAGGCAGACGTTTTCTTGAAACCAGATCAAGTGTCGCTGGCGATTGGTAAAGGCGGACATAACATCAAACTAGCTAGCCGCTTAACGGGTTACGAAATTGATGTCTACCGCGAATCAGAAGCTGAACTTGACGACGTTGAAATCGATGAATTCAGCGATGAAATCGATGCTTGGATCATCGATGCTTTGAAATCGATCGGATGCGATACTGCGCGTAGCGTACTCGAACTCGATCCTGAAGAATTGGCTAAAAGAACAGACTTGGAGGTAGAAACCATTAAAGAGGTTGTTAGAATCCTGCGGTCTGAATTTGAATAATTGTAATTTCAAGCTCTAATTAGAGCTTAGAGGAGACACTGTATGTCTGAAGAAAACAAGGCTGTACGTCTTAAAAAAGTTGCTACTGAGTTCAACGTAGGTATATCTACCATCGTTGAGTTTCTCGAGAAAAAAGGTATCGCGGTTGAAAGCAACCCAAATACCAAGATCGAGCAAGACGTGTATTCCCTACTTATGAAGGAATATGCCGACGAGAAGAAGCAAAAAGAGAAGGCGAAAAGCGCCGGAAGGGCTCGTAGTGAACGCGAAAGCATCACACTTGACGATACCCGGAAGGAGAAGGAAAAACCAGAAGAGGACGATGAGGACTTGGATCTTTCGAGATTCCAAAAATCTGACGTGCCCGTGGTAAACAAGGCCCAAGCACCTGCTGCTCCAGCTCCTGAACCAAAGGTTGAGAAGCCAGCACCTGTTGCTGAAAAAGAGGTTGAAAAACCGAAGGTAGAAGAAGCACCGAAAGCACCCGTTGCTGAAAAGGTAGCTGAAACACCAAAAGAGCCGGAAGCTCAAGCTCCGCCTGCTGAACCAAAAGCACCAGAGCCAGCTCCTGTTGAAGAACCGAAGAGAAACCAGCCGAAAGTTGTTGGCATGGTTGATTTGGATGCCCTCAACCCGAAAAAGAAGCCTCAGCCAAAAGCTGAAGAGCCGAAGAAGGTGGAGAAAACTCCAGAAAAGCCTGTTGCCAAAGAACAACCTAAGCCTCAGCCAAAAGCTGAAGAGCCGAAAGCTGCCACTCCTCCGCCTCCCCAAGCTCCAGAACCGCCTGCTCAGCCAGAACCGCCGCAAATTATGCGCGCTGAAGCTGAAAAACTAACAGGATTAACGGTAATCGGGAAAATTGAGTTGCCGGTTGAACGTCCAAAGAAAAAACAACCCGTAGCGTCGTCGTCAGATGACGATCTAAGGAAGAAACGCAAGCGGAAACGCATTGCGAAAGACGGACAGCCAGGAACGCCGAATACACAAGGTGGACAAGGGGGTCAAGGAGGCCAGGGTGGTCAAGGAGGCCAAGGTGGACAAAACCGTGGGCCAGGTGGACAAAACCGCGGTCCAGGTGGTGGACAAGGTGGTGGAAATAGAAATAGACCAGCACGTCCGGCAGCCGGAGGAGATAAAAAACCTGAGGTAACCGACGCAGCGATACAAAAAGAGATCAAAGAAACGCTTGCTCGCTTGAGTGGCGGCGGTAAATCGAAATCATCGAAGCTCAGAAGAGCGAAACGTGATGCGGTTGCTGCTCGTCAAGAAGAAGAGAACATCCGTCTCGAAGAAGAGTCAACAGTATTGAAGTTGACCGAATATGTAACGGTTTCTGAACTCGCTCGCATGATGAGCCGTCCGGTAAACGACGTTATATCTGCTTGTATGTCACTCGGTATCATGGTGTCGATCAACCAACGATTGGATGCAGAAACCATCCAAATCATCGTTGAAGAGTTCGGATACACAGCTGAATTCGTAAGTGCTGAAGTACAAGAGGCGATTCACGAAGAAGAAGACAGCGCTGATACACTCGAAGAACGTCCGCCAATCGTAACTGTAATGGGTCACGTTGACCACGGTAAAACATCGTTGCTCGATTACATTCGAAGCGCGAACGTTATTGCTGGTGAGTCAGGTGGTATCACACAACACATTGGAGCTTACAATGTAACGCTCGACAATGGTAAGAAAATGACTTTCCTTGATACTCCAGGTCACGAAGCGTTTACAGCGATGCGTGCACGTGGTGCTCAAGTAACAGATTTAGCCATCATCGTGGTAGCTGCCGATGACTCGGTGATGCCACAAACAATCGAGGCGATAAACCACGCGCAAGCGGCGGGTATCCCAATGATCTTCGCAATCAACAAGATTGATAAAGATGGTGCAAACCCTGACCGCATCCGCGAAGCTTTGGCAGGAATGAATATCTTGGTTGAAGACTGGGGTGGTAAATTCCAATGCCAAGAGATCTCGGCGAAGAAGGGCTTGAACATCGATTTGCTGCTCGAAAAAGTAGTGCTCGAAGCGGAAATACTTGAACTGAAAGCAAACCCGAACAAACGTGCTGTCGGTGCTGTGATTGAATCATCACTCGATAAAGGACGTGGGTACGTATGTACGATGCTTGTTGAAGGCGGTACCATGCGTGTTGGAGATCCTATTCTCGCAGGTCAGTACTCTGGTCGCGTGAAAGCGATGTACAACGAACGTGGTTTGAGAGTAGAAGAAGCAGGGCCATCAATGCCAGTTTCTGTACTCGGTATGAGCGGTGCGCCAAGCGCTGGTGATAAGTTCCACGTCTTCGAAGATGAAAAAGAAGCAAGAGCCATAGCAACCAAACGCCAACAGCTTCAGCGTGAACAAGGTGTGCGTACACAACGTCACATCACAATTGAAGAAATTGGTCGTCGTATCGCAATCGGTGAATTTAAAGAACTCAACCTCATTGTTAAAGGTGACGTGGATGGTTCTATCGAAGCACTTAGCGATGCATTGCAGAAGTTGTCGACCGAGAAAATTCAGGTCAACATCATCCACAAAGCAGTTGGTCAAATCTCTGAATCCGACGTGTTGCTCGCATCTGCATCAGACGCGATCATCATAGGCTTCCAAGTACGTCCGTCTGCCAATGCTAGAAAACTTGCAGAATCTGAAGAAATTCAAATCCGCCTGTACTCGGTTATCTACCACGCCATGGAAGAAGTTAAAGAAGCCATGGAAGGAATGCTTTCAACCAAAATTGAAGAGCAAGTTACCGGTACTGCTGAGATTCGTGAGGTATTCAAAATATCGAAAGTGGGTACCATCGCTGGTGGATTCATGCTCGATGGTAAAATCTCTCGAAACAACAAGGTGCGCGTTATCCGCGATGGCATCGTGATCTTCACTGGAAACCTTGGATCATTGAAACGATTCAAAGACGATGTGAAAGAAGTTTCTCGTGGCTATGAATGCGGTTTGAACATCGATAAGTTCAACGACATAAAAGTTGGTGACCACATCGAAGGATTCGAAGAAGTAGAAGTGAAACAGAAACTCTAATCAAGAGTTAACGAAAATAGAATCAATGCCCGGAAGAAATTCTGGGCATTTCTATTTCAGAAGAAACCACAATCGCTCCCGGATAAGAAGCCTTCAATTGTTGAAGGTGGCGATACGCCTCGAGTTGATCTCTAAAATCTCCAACTTGGACAGCGAAATTGGGCGGATTTTGAACCATATAACAAGGCAGGTCTTTGTGTGCAGATAAAAATGCAGATCTACGGCCACGTGCCTCTGATAAGTCACCAAAATAAATCTGCACGCGATATCCATCCAATTTAGGAGGGTCGGCACGGTGCAAACTGTCGAGTCGATTCAACTTCGGTGGGGTATGAACAATGATCAATCCTTCACCATTTGTAACAATGGGCTGGGGGACAGTTGCCACAGGCTTATCTTTCACCGTGTCTTGCGGCACCTGCACTTTTACAGGTTCTTCTTCAGCGCCGCCTTTCATCTCTTCAACTTTTTCTTTGCGAAACATTTTCTCCCACCAGGTTTGATCTTGTGATGAACCAATCAGGGAAGTTGTTATGGCCAATGCCAAAAAAGAAATGCGGATCAAATGTGTTTTTGTGCTCATATCGGCGGCAAATTTAGACGATTTCTAAGCATTATTTGTGCCATCAGTAATTGTAGTGTAAGAATCTACTTTTCGCAAACCATTGAAACTGAAATACCAAGCGAGTGATTGGCAGCAATTGGCCTCGAAAAACATAATTTAGAACGATTTTAAATTATAAAAGAGTGTCACAAAATTGCATTTGCACCCTGTTTCGGTTGTTAATTTAGGCTAAATTTGCCCGCGATAATGTGCATTCTGATCAGAAAAAGACACACAATGAACCGACATTCTTTTGGACCATCTTGGTATCGGAGCTTGATTATATGCTTGTTTCTAGGCTTTGTTTCCTCTGCAACAGCAGGGGTGTGGGAAGGTGGTGATCCTGTTAAGGGAGAGCAGCTTTTCAATGCGAACTGCGCATCTTGCCACAAAATCACCAAAGAAGTTTTGGCAGCCCCTGGTTTGGGTGGCATTGCTGAACGCTGGAGTGCAAGCGAAGAGCTTCTCGTTAAATGGATACAGAATCCTCAAGCGGCTGCCGCTTCTGGAGATCCTTACATCAAATCTCTTGTTGAGCGTTATGTCCCAACCTACGGTTGGATGGCAGCTCAGGCAGTTTCTGAGGCCGACATCGCCGACATCATGGCGTATGTTCAGAACCCTCCAGGACAAACAGCCGTTGTCGATACAGGCAATGCTTGTCCAACAATCGACGACCTCGAGCAAGGCTCTTCAAATAGCTCAGCAACCATTTGGTTCATCATTCTATTTGTGCTTTTCCTTATAATAGCCGTATCTGCAAGCAACGTTCGCTTCTCTCTGAACAACGCAATGCGTGAGTCTGAAGGTGGTGAGCGTTTGGCGCCAGTTTCTTACGGAATGCAGATTCGCGCCTGGGCATGGAAAAACTTGGTTTTTGTGTCGCTCATCGGATTGTTTGTAGTGGCTTACGTAGTAGTTGTAGGTTACCAAAGCGCAATGGATGTGGGTGTTTACGAAGGCTACCGTCCAGAACAACCAATCCAGTTCTGGCACAGCATCCACGTTTGTGAAAACGAAGTGGATTGTCAGTACTGTCACAGCAGTGCTTCAAAATCGAAGCACGCTGGCATTCCTTCTACGAACGTTTGTATGAACTGTCACAAGGGAATCAAAAACGGAAAACGTTGGGGTGAAAAAGAGATCGGAAAAATCTACGATGCAATTGGTTTTGATCCAGCTACCGGACAATACATAGAAAATTACGAAGAGAAGCCTATTGCTTGGACAAAAGTGCACAACCTTCCAGACCACGTTTACTTTAACCACTCACAGCACGTTGCTGTTGGAGGTTTGGAGTGTCAAAACTGTCACGGAGATGTTGCGAAATTTACAGTTGGACGTATCGCGCCAGTAGAAGAGATCAATGCGTTGATCGACGACTACCCAACGCTTATCCAATTGTCGAAGCCTACCCTTACAATGGGTTGGTGTATCGAATGTCACAACAAGGCTGAAGTTGATCTTACTAAGAGTGGTTACTACGAAGAAATTCATAACCGCTTGAAAAAAGAGATCCGCGGAAACGAGGAACTGCGTAACTACCTCGGAGACGATAAAGTGACTGTCAAGGAACTTGGGGGCTGGGAATGCTCTAAGTGCCACTATTAATATTGTAAGCTAATTAGCATGGCAGAGAATAAACGATATTGGTCAGGTCTTGATGAACTGAATAAGACTGAAGCTTATAAAGAGGCTTTGGCTGTTGAATTTCAAGGTCAACAAAGCGTAGATGAATTTCTAGGCGATGAACGTTTGAAGGAAACCAATACAGGTCGTCGTGACTTCCTGAAATTTATGGGATTCAGCATCACCGCTGCAACGTTGGCGGCTTGCGAAACTCCAGTTGTGAAGTCGATTCCATATGTGAACAAGCCTGAGGAGATCACTCCGGGTATCGCGAATTATTACGCGAGCACATATTTCGACGGACAAGATTTCGGAAGTATTTTGGTGAAGACCCGCGAAGGTCGTCCGATTTTTATCAAAGGAAATAAGGAGTTCGGATTTGGTGGTGGTGTGCTCAACGCACGCATCAACAGTTCGGTACTTGGTTTATACGATTCAGCTCGCATCCAATCTCCAATGATTGGAAAAACGGCGTCTGATTGGAACACGGTAGACGAGAAAATCATGGCGGCATTGTCTGCTGCGAAGCGTGTCGCTATCGTTTCTGGTTCTGTTATCAGTCCGTCAACGAGCCGCGCAATCAACGAGTTCAAGGCGCGTTACAACGCAGATCATGTTCAATACGAGGCCATCAGCTACCAAGGTATGCGCGATGCCAACCAGAATGCTTTCGGTAAAGCAGCTGTTCCAATGTACCATTTTGATAAGGCGAAGGTGATCGTAAGTATCGCGGCCGACTTCCTTTCAACATGGTTAACTGGAAACGTTTATGCTGCTGACTATGCCAAAGGTCGTCGACCAGAAGGTGCATGGATGTCGAAACACTTCCAGTTCGAATCAGCAATGTCTGTTACAGGAACAAATGCTGACGCTCGCTACATGATCTCTCCTTCTCAGGAAGGTAAAGTGGCCGCTGCCATTCTTGATCGCCTCAACGGTGGAAACGCTGGTGTAGAAGGTGTTGAAGAGGGTGCCTTGGCGAAAGCAGTAGCTGCGCTAAAAGCAAACAGAGGAAACGCTCTTGTGGTTGCTGGCAGCAACGATGTGAATGTCCAAATGATTGTGAATGCAATCAATATGTCACTCGATAGCTACGGAAATACAATCGATATTAAAAACCCGCTTCGCGCATTTGCTGGTGATGACCGCGCATTTGCGAAGTTGGTAAGCGATATGAAGTCTGGTGCAGTAGATGCTGTAATATTCTACGGTACAAACCCTGTTTACTCATACCACAATGCTGCTGATTTGCGCGATGCAATGTCGAAAGTAGCAACGAAGGTTTCCTTCAACCTGGTGGCTGACGAAACAGCGTCTTTGTGCGACTACTGTTGTCCAGATAACCACTACCTCGAGTCTTGGAACGATTTGAGCATTGTAAATGGTCGTGTTGACTTGGTTCAACCTGCTATCACGCCTTTGTTCAGCACCCGTCAAGCTCAAACTTCTCTTTTGAAGTGGAGTGGAAATGATTCTGATTACTACACTTATTTGCGTCAAACCCACAATGCTGGTTACAACGCAGATATGATGAATACTGATCAGTCATGGAATGCTGCCGTTCACAACGGTTGCATGATGACGGCAGCGGTTGCTGATGCTCCAATTGAAATGGTTGCTGAAGAATCGGCGCCATCATTGGATGTGGCTGGTGCAATCGCAGCGGTGACTGCTATCAAAGGTGGGACATTCGAACTTTCAACATACTTGAAAGCGGGTATCGGTAACGGTAGCCAAGCGTCGAACCCTTGGTTGCAAGAGTTGCCGGATCCAGTAACGAAAGTAACTTGGGACAACTATGTGACCATGGCGCAAAGCGACATGGAAAGCATGAACCTCAATACATACATAGCGCAACGTGACCACGCCTCTTTGGTGAAGGTAACTGCCAACGGTATGGACGTGATACTTCCTGCATATCCACAACCAGGTCAAAAGCCAGGTACTGTGGGTATCGCATTGGGTTACGGACGAGGAGCAGGAAACGAGAATATCGGTCGTGCTGCTTTCCAAACAAAAGAAAACGGTGAACACATCGTTGGTGAAGATGGATTGTTCGTTCCAATCGGAAAGAATGTCTTCCCAATGGCAACAGTTCAGAATGGCACTCCTGTGTATGCAAACTACAGCGTTGATGTAGTGGCCGCAGAAGGTACATATCCATTGGCTTGCACACAGATGCATCACACCTACATGGGTCGTGACTCTGTTGTGAAGGAGACCAGCTACTCAGCTTTCAAAGCTGAAGCTGATAAGCCAAAAGGTAAGGCGTCATGGAATATGGCACACGGACTTGCGGTTCACGAAGATGTGAACGGAGATGGTGTCATCAATGCGCAAGACAAAAAACCAATCAGTGATTTCGATTTGTGGCATGAGCACCCTGTTGAAGGGGTGGGTCACCGCTGGGGTATGACCATCGACCTTTCTTCTTGTATCGGTTGTGGGTCATGTATTACAGCATGTCACATTGAAAATAACGTGCCTGTAGTAGGTAAAGAC
>JANRAA010000168.1:0-3851 GCA_030728235.1 Flavobacteriales bacterium | reverse complement strand
GATGCGTATCGACCGCTTCTACAGTTCTGATTACTCATTGGAACGTGGTGAAGAAGAAGGTTTGGGAGCAATCGACACTTACGGACGTATGGAGCATCCATCTGCCAATCCGCAGACTGTTCACATGCCGATGATGTGCCAACACTGTAACCACGCTCCTTGTGAAACAGTTTGTCCGGTTCTCGCTACTACTCACAGCAACGAAGGTCTAAACCAAATGACGTACAACCGTTGTATTGGTACCCGTTACTGTGCTAACAACTGTCCATATAAAGTACGTCGTTTCAACTGGTTCAACTACATGGGCTATGATAAGTTCAAAAACTTCAACCCATCTCAAGATAGCTTGAGCCGTATGGTATTGAACCCAGATGTTACGGTTCGTGCTCGCGGTGTGATGGAGAAGTGCAGTATGTGTGTTCAACGTATCCAAACAGGAAAACTAGATGCCAAGAAAGCTGGCACTCCAGTGGCTGATGGAGCTGTTGTTAGTGCATGCTCTGAAGCTTGTCCAACACATGCAATCACTTTCGGAGACTTGAACGACAACAAGTCGAACGTTCGTGGAATTTCACAAAACAATCGCGCTTACCACGCTTTGGAAGAAGTAGGTGTTCAACCGAACATCTATTACATGGCGAAGGTGCGCAATACAGAAGATCAGGAAGCTTAAAAGTCCGCTATCCATGCAAAGAGAAGCAGCCATAAGAGAACCCTTAATTCTGGGTAACAAGTCTTACAAAGACATCACCGACGATGTTGTTGGACCTATTGAAGGTGCAGCACCACGTACCTGGAAGATCTTGGTTACACTCACCGGCCTTGTGGCGTTTTACGGTGTAGGATGTATCCTTTATCTATTGGGCACAGGAATCGGTGTTTGGGGTCTAAACAAAACCGTAGGTTGGGCCTGGGATATTACAAACTTCGTTTGGTGGGTTGGTATCGGTCACGCCGGTACGCTCATCTCAGCGGTGTTGTTGTTGTTCCGTCAGAAATGGCGCATGGCAATCAACCGTTCTGCTGAAGCGATGACGATTTTCGCTGTAATCATGGCGGCAATCTTCCCAGGAATTCACATGGGTCGTATTTGGGTGGGTTACTGGGTTTTCCCATTGCCAAACCAATTTGGATCGTTGTGGGTGAACTTTAACTCACCATTGTTGTGGGACGTATTTGCGATTTCGACGTATTTCTCGGTATCGCTGGTGTTCTGGTATATCGGTCTGGTTCCAGACTTTGCTACCATCCGCGACCGCATGGTGAAGCCACTTCCAAAGAAAATCTACGGCATCCTCAGCTTCGGTTGGTCGGGTCGTGCGAAAAACTGGACGCGCTTCGAAGAGGTTTCTTTGGTACTAGCAGGTATCGCTACTCCACTTGTATTCTCGGTTCACTCGATCGTATCGATGGACTTTGCAACGTCGGTGATTCCAGGATGGCACACCACAATCTTCCCTCCATACTTCGTTTCTGGAGCGGTGTTTTCTGGATTTGCAATGGTACAAACGCTGCTATTGATCATGCGTAAAACCATGAAATTAGAGAGCTATATTCATATTAAGCACATCGAATACATGAACATCGTAATCATTGTTACGGGTTCTATCGTTGGTGTGGCTTATCTCACTGAGCTTTTCATTAGCTGGTACTCTGGTGTAGAATACGAATCTTATGCATTCATCAACCGATTCTCAGGTCCGTACAGTTGGGCTTACTGGATCATGATGACATGTAACGTAATCACTCCACAGTTGTACTGGTTCAAAAAACTTCGTCGCAGCTTGACCGTGACGTTCATCCTTTCCATTGTTGTAAACATTGGTATGTGGTTCGAGCGCTATGTGATCATTGTGACTTCACTTCACCGCGATTACAACCCGTCATCTTGGGGTGAGTTCCACGCTACTACTATCGACATAGGTATCTTCATCGGTACGCTTGGTATATTCTTCACATTGTTCTTGTTGTTTGCACGCTTTTTCCCTGTGTTGGCTTTGAACGAATTGAAGAGTATCCTGAAGTCTTCAGGAGAGAATTATAAGAAAATTGATAACCACCATCACTAAGCATAGACATGAGTAAGAAAGTATTTCATGCGATGTTCAATGACGAAGAGAAGCTTATGCACGCAGCTGAAAAGCTTGTGCACGACGGTCTTCGTGTGAAGGATGTTTTTTCGCCGTTTCCAATCCACGGTTTGGATCCGATTATTGGCGTGAAACGTACCCGTTTGGCAATTGCATCTTTTATGTACGCTAGCGGAGGCACTGCCTTGGCTTTGCTGGGAATGTGGTACTTCATGATCCACGATTGGCCAATGAACATTGGTGGTAAGCCAAGTTTCTCAATGATTCAGAACTTACCAGCATTTGTACCTGTTACATTTGAGTTCAGTGTTTTGTGCGGAGCACACGGTATGGCAATCACCTATTTCCTGAGAAATGGTACGTTGCCAGGAATGCCTGCTTCAAACCCTGACCCACGCACAACAGACAATATGTTTGTTATGGAGATAACAACGGATCAAAACCACGATTTCAGCGCTGATGCCATTGAAGGTATGTTGAAAGAAATGGATTTGGTTGAATTGAGCATCAAAGACTATGAGTAAGATGAGAGTCTCTGGAAAAATAAATATGGTCCTTTTTGCAGCTTTCGCTGTGATGATGGGCTCATGTGTAACCGATCCGAATAGTCCTGGATTGGAGTACATGCCAGACATGTACCGATCACCTGCTATCGAAGCGTATGTAGACTATGGTATGGACACTTACCATTTCGGCAACGAACAAGCTGATTCGCTTTCGAATACGCTGTCTGCTCGTAAACCAGCTCCTGGTTCTATCGCCTTTGTAGGCGGAGATATGGCGAGTTTGAACATGCCTTATCCTTTCCCAAATACAGTGGATGGCTACGAAGCAGCCGGACTGAATTTGAAAAGCCCGATTGCAACCAATCAGATGAATATCGAGAAAGGGAAAGAGTTGTACACCATTATGTGCACGCATTGCCACGGTAAAACAGGAAAAGGTGATGGAGCGATCTCTAAGAACGGGCTGATCATGGGTATTCCTGATTATTCGACGAAACTGAAAGACCTTCCTGAAGGGAAAATGTATCATTCTATTCAGTACGGTAAAGGTTTGATGGGCTCACATGCTTCTCAACTGTCTCAGTTGGAGCGTTGGCAAATCATCGAGTACGTGAAGGTTCTTCAAGCCGGAGGCAAAATGCCAGAATTTGATGCTGCTGGAAATGTAATGGCCGTGACGGCTGCTGCAGCTCCTGCTGATTCAACAATTATTCAATAACGATACTTTACAGAGAGCGAGACCATGGAATTCAAGTTCGAAGGAAAAGTTAAAACACTATCATTGGTCCTAATGGCCATAGGTGTTATCGCCTTAGCTGGCGGTTTTCTTACTGATACCTCAGATCATCACCAAAGATGGTGGGCCAACCTTTTGGTAAATGGCTTTTTCTACTTTGCAATTGCGCTAGGTGCGCTGTTCTTCTATGCATTGCAATATGCTGCAGAAGTAGGGTGGTCTGCGTACATCAAACGTATGTTCGAGGCGATGTTTGCTTACATTCCAATCGGTGGAGCGGTAATTTTGATCGTGCTTCTTGCAGGTCAGTTTCACATGCACCATTTGTATCATTGGATGGATGGATCGTTGTACCACGAGTTTCTAATGCCTGATGGCAGCTTTTCGGATACCATGGAAGCAGGTGCTTCAATGAACCCGAACTACGATGAAATCATTGCAAATAAATCAGCTTACCTCGGTGGCTGGTTCTACTGGTTGCGCACGATCATCTACTTGGCGACGTTCATCATATTTGCT
>JANRAA010000167.1 GCA_030728235.1 Flavobacteriales bacterium | reverse complement strand
CAAAATCCCACAACCATTCTGCTATGTTAAAGCCAGCTCCAGGAAACGATCCTGAACCGTCGAAGTTGATAACATCGCCTACGCATATTCTGTGAGAAGCAGGTGCATCGTATGTCGCAACTGCGGTCGGTCGATCACACGGTGTATCACATGTTATCGTACCTCCAAAGCCCCCAGTATTGGCTGCATAAGATTGAAAAACAAAAGTCAAACAACCAGATGTATTAAGTGGGGTTGCTGTTACAAACAATCCTTGCAATTGAGTCCCCGTATAGTTACCAAGAGATCCCGCTTGGGTGTTTTCTCCGTCGTAAATAGACATGTTGTCCCATGTATTCTGTGGGCCTATGGCAGCGAGGTTGAATGTGATGAAATCAACAGTTACAACATCGCCAGGGGTGTCCGGACAAATTGTACATGTGAAGTTCTCATTATTCGAATACCCCGCACCTCCTTGTCCACCACTGTCCAAAAAAGCACCTCCGCATGATGCGAAAACACCATTCGACATGGTTACGTTTGTTTGTCCGTAACCCGCCAAAACAGCAAAAAGAGAAAGAGATAGAATATAAAACTGCTTCATCTTAGTGCGATTCAGAATATTTCGTTTTAAGTGAATTCGATGAATAAATTATCATCATCTTCGATGTATTGCCGATGCGGTAATACACATTTTCGTCGTTCTTCCTTGAAAAACGGTAGTACATGGAATGAAAACCCTCACTTTGCAACATCTCTTCAGTTAACGCAGGAATATCTTGATTCACTGGAGTAACAAGCAAAGCATCTGGCAAATCGCTGATGTCTTTTGGCGCTACATCTTGAATAAAGTAGCCTTGTTTGTCGAGAAAGACATACCAATCTAACTTGGTAGCATTTGAAGCTATTTGTCCGTATTCATCTGCCCCATAAACCACCTCAAGAAACTGATAATCAGCATCCTGCGATTGAGCAGACATTGAAAAAGTGGCGATAGAAGCTGTAAGCGCAAGTATAAATCTTTTCATCCTATGGTCTTTGGGTTCAAAAATAACCAATATACACGCAAGCATGCACGTATATAAGACCGTTTATCAACGAAAAGGGTTGCTTAACTTATCGAACAATTAATACGGTACCGATGATTTCTTTTCGTTCTTGCGAAGTTATCGACTTTGTTTCAACGCGGTAAACGTACATGCCATCTGGCACATAGTAGTCGCCACCTTGAAAAGAGCCATCCCAGCCTTGTTCAAAAATCTTGGTCTCGAAAACTACCTCTCCCCACCTGTTGAAGACTTGAAAGGTGAAATCATCTTTGTCGACATCAATTCCATCAAAGCGAAACACATCATTCACCCCATCTTGGTCAGGTGTGAAGGCGTTTGGTATGTACATCACAAACTCATCGACCACAACAGCGTATCGCAATGTGGTATCGGTGCAGCCCCATTCGTTTGAAGCTACTAATTGAACCGGATAACTGCCGATGTTATTGCTCGGAAAGGTATAGGTAGGATCTGCGCCATACAAGGTATCCAACTCGCTTACAATCCACTGCAGCTCAGTAGCTCCAAAGGATGCGTTCTCAAAAGTAATTTCGGTTTGAGGCAGCACTGCAGTTTGGGGCTCAAGCTGAAATCCTGCAATTGGCCAGTTGTAAATAGAGATTAAATCTGTCAATGTAGACTCATAAAAACACCCGTCAATGGTTACCACTGAATACGTTACATCATACAATCCTTGCGTTGTGTATGTGTGAGAAACGGTATGTATAGAAGATGACGTAGCACCGTCTCCGAAATCCCACATGGCGGTTTCTATGATCTCTGGGTTGATCGCCAAACCTTGAAAATCAACTAAAACAGGCCGACAACCACCCAAGGTATCCACTGCAAACGTTGGATCCACCAAAGGTGAAATAACAACATCAGAACAAAGTTCTATAGCTGGGGTCTCACAAGCATCGGTTATTGTGCAGCAGTATGTGGTTGTGCTGTTTGGCGCAGCATAGAAAGATGGCGCAGAGAAAGAAACTCCACCACCTTGCCAAGTGAAGGTATACGGTTCAAGACCGCCCTCGGCCAGGGTAACTCCTAAAAACAAACTATCTCCTTGACAAATGGTTTCACCGGAGGAAATGGATAAACTCAATGAGTCGCGGACACTAACCGTAACATAAGAAGTATCGGTAAAGCAGGTACCGAATGTACCGTAAACAAAGTATTCAGTTTCTTGTAATGGACCGACATTTATGCTTGCCCCTTGCTGATTGTTGCTCCAATTGAAGACAATTCCAGCCGGTTGAGAACTCGCCACCACAGATAGGTCAGCCGTGCCATCAACACAAATTGTGACATCCGGCGAAGCCGTAACAGTAACAACTGGTGGCACCGCCATGTCTACAACCTCTGTCCGCTGACAAACTCCATTATCAATAAACACCTCATACACGTCTGGCATCAATCCAACAAAAGTTGTCGACCCGCCATAAGATGTTGCAGATTGCACTATGCTGCTTCCTTGCTGGATAACGATTTCCCAAGGTGCTGTGCCTGTTGCGGGATCAATATCAACATAAATTTCACCTACAGGCTCAAAACATTCTGGCTGCAAGAAATCAACAGAATAAGCGTATCCTGGTGAAACAACAACCTCATCTGTCTCTGCACATTCTGGACGTCCTGGAGGATAAACTGTCAATGTATAAGTTGTCGGCACTGCCGGATCGTCTACCTCAGGATACTGGGCATTGGCATCACTCAAACCTGTTGCTGGCGACCACGAATAAACCATATCTGGCCCGCCAAAATTGCAACCAACTGTATAGTTTATGGGTGCAAAAGCACCAGACGAACAAGAAACAGAACCATCGCTGGTAATCTGGAATGTTATACAACCTTGAGGATTTGTCGCCACAAACAACTGTCCAGAAATATCGCCCTCTAGAGGTCCTGCCAAAACTGGTGCCCCTGTGTTGGCACCATCGTAAATGGTAATATCATCGAAAAACACCTCAAGGAATCCACTGGTGAACAAGACTCCCATTGAGGTAAAGCCATCACCTGGGTTATCAGGACAATATGTGAAAACAGAATTCTCGAAGTTATTGTAGCAGTATGAATAGTCTCCTGCGTCGTCGGAACACACTGGCGTCGGCAACCCACCAACACCGCCAGTAAGAATGGTTCCTGGACCACACCACACCAAGTCTTCACCGGCACTGGCCAATGTTTGTGTAACACTCACTGTAAATGTTGAATCGAACGCACAACCATGGTTGTTGATCATCTCGTAAGAAAACGCCCAAATACCGGTTTGGTCAGGCAAAATAGACACTGTATTTCCATCTGCAGAATAGTTCAAAACGGGTGGACCTGGAACAGGAAGCACCCAGAAAGAGCTATCGAGCGAAACACCAATCTGAGGTGTAAACTCGGTTACATCAGGTAATATTGCAGGATTGAAATTAAGCGCTGCGTTGTATATGGTACCATCATCACCACCCCATAAATCTGAAATAGATAAGGTCCATGTCCCATTCAAATCGCAACCCACAAGTTGATCCATCGGCTCAAGCGATGTGTACGTATCTGACGGCAATGAACCACCACCTCCAGCAGAAGCCTCTTGCGAAACGGTTCCTAAAATGGCACCTGCCGACCAGCTGTAATCCCACGGAGTGGTATTTGCAATCCCAAAATCGGTTCCATTGGCATTCACACTGGTGCCGTCGGGTTGAAGCATTTGTTGGTGAAGGACAACTGACTGCCCCGAGGGACAAGTTAGCTCAATCACCAAATCGAAAAGCCATGAATGCTCAATCGTGATTGTAAAATCAAGCAGATCGTTGATGTTATTCAGCACCTGACCAGGACCAAAACCACTAACGTTAATCGGAATGTCGTTGGTTGTCCCTACCTCATCAGGCAATTCAAACTCTTCAGTATTGGCATACACTTGTTCAGGACCTGACCACGTCACCTCTTGCTGATTCGGGTCTACACTGAGTGTCAATTCTTGTCCGAGACATAAAAACTGATCTCCTGGAAAATCAACAAAAGCAGGGTAGGTAGACACCAATACTTGCAAACTCACACGATTTGTTGATGCACAGCCGTTGTCATCTGTCAAATAAAGTTCAATAACATACTCTCCTGGCTCATCCCAACTATGCGAAACAGTAGGACCGCTGTTATCGGTAACACCATCGGCGAAATCCCAAATGTATTCATCGATCACAAAGCCTGGAGCGGCAAAAGATGCTGTACCGTCGAAGTTGATCACATCTCCAACGCAGATTCTGCGGTTTGCTGGAGCGTCGTAAGTAGCATTTGCTTCTGGTCGCTGACATGGCGTGCCACATGTTAAACTAGCCGCAAAATTTCCTGTACCGAGGTTGTTGGATTGGAAAACGATGGTCAAACATCCGCTGGTATTCATGCTTGTAGCACTCACCAAAAAGCCTTCTAGCTCATTTCCTACATACACCCCGAGCGACCCTTCATTAACGTTGTCACCATCGTAAATGGCCATATAATCCCATGAGTTCTGAGGTCCTGATTGATCAAGACTGAATGTGATGAAATCCATGGTGATGACGTCTCCAGGCACATCCGGACAAATTGTACAAACAATATACTCCCCGTTTGAATACCCC
>JANRAA010000166.1:19331-24843 GCA_030728235.1 Flavobacteriales bacterium | reverse complement strand
TACCTACACTGGTTTCGCTCTTCAAGCGCAAAATATCTTCAACTCAGTTGCAAATGCCAGTGGTTGTCTTACCGTGAATTTCACGAGTGACGGCGCTGATAACGGTAACTTTACCGCCGAAATTTCGTGCGGATATCCTTGTGAAGCGCCTGTGGCTGTTGTCAATATCGATGGCGGTTCTCCTGTGCTTACTTGCCCAGGAACTGAACTTTCGTTCGATGCCTTCGAATCTACAGTTGCTGAAGGTTTTCAAATTGTTTCGTACGAATGGGACATGGGAAATGGTGATGTAGTAACAACAACTATCCCTGAAATAAACTACACTTACGCAGAACCTGGCGGATACAAAATCCAATTGCACGTAACAGATGATACAGATTGTGAAAACAACAACTTGACTGATTACGTGGTAATGGTAGCTACAGATCCGGATTTTACCGGTACTTCTGAGGATATTCAGATTTGTCTCGGACAAGAAATTGATCTGAATGGTGTTGTGAACGGTGTAATTTGGGATGGTTCTCCAACGACAAATTTGGGTGGACTACTTTTCATCCCAGATGATCAGTCGACTTGTTTTG
Organism: Flavobacteriales bacterium; assembly: GCA_030728235.1. GTDB lineage: Bacteria > Bacteroidota > Bacteroidia > Flavobacteriales_D > Sanyastnellaceae > RI-182. The sequence continues at coordinate 24,262 of JANRAA010000166.1, read as the reverse complement.
AAAGTGATATCACTTTTACCGCTTATGCCCCTGGTCAAACATTGGAAAATATCTCAGACCTTCAAGACATCTTCATCAATTTCGAACACTCATACATGGGTGACTTGACCATTTCTGTGATTTGTCCTAGTGGTCAGTCTCTTGCCCTGCACCAACAAGGTGGAGGTGGAACATTTTTGGGTGTTCCTGTAGACGATGATGGGCAACCGAATGCTCAAGGTGTAGGTTTCGACTATTACTGGGCTTGGGATGCTACCAATGGAACTTGGGCAGCAGAATCTGCTTCGTTTGGAACGTTACCATCCGACACTTATGCAGCTGCTCAGCCGTGGGATTTGTTGCTCGGATGTCCGCTAAATGGAAACTGGACAATCGAAATATGCGATTCTTTCGGTTCAGATAACGGTTTTATATTCGACTGGACAATAAGCTTTAACCCAGCGTTGCTCGCTGATCCAATCATTTTCACACCGACTTTCGGAGCCGCTTGTGATTCAACTTTTTGGACGAATAATACATGGGTAACCAATACGTCTGCTGACTGCAACGACCTTACTATACTTCCAACTGAAACGGGTGTTCAAGAATATGTCTACAACGTGACAAACAACCACGGCTGTTCATATGAGGAAACTGTAACAGTTACTGTGGTGCAAGGCCCAATTGCTGCTGCTACAGCGCCAGCATATTTCTGTGGTAACACAATTACGTTGAACGGAACTGTGACCAACCCAACGGCTGGTCAACAATACGTTTACCAATGGGATCAGCCTGCACTGTTGAATAACCCAAACATTGCAACGCCGTCAGTAAGCAACCTTACTTCAGAAACCGTTTTCAATGTCACTGTGTTCCCTGTTGGTGCACCTGAGTGTTCTTCAACGTCGTCTATTACCGTTGGACTTCCTCCAGCATTAGCAATATTCAACCCTGATACATTGCTTGAATGTAGTGGTCAGTTGGTGTTGCTAACTGCTCCAGAACAAAGCAACATTGGAGAATATACTTACCTGTGGCAGGTCTACAATGAAGAAACGGAAACGTTTGATTTCGTTAGCGACAACCTTTGGGCAGAGGTGGATGAACCAGGTCTTTATCAGTTTACTGTCTCTATGACCGAACCTTGTCAGTTTGTTGAATCAAGCACGCACTTTGTTGAACTGCAATTGTGCGAGGTAGGCGATATTCCAAACGTCATCAGCCCGAATGATGATACGAAAAACGATAAGTTTTGGATAGAAGGATTGACTTACTTCAAAAACAATACGCTTCAAGTTTACAACCGCTGGGGAACTCTTGTTTACGAATCTTCGAATTACGACAACAATTGGTCGCCCCGTGAAGAAGATGTTGCCGATGGAACTTACTATTACATTCTCGGTATTAACTTCCCATCGGGTATTCAGATGTTTACAGGTGAGTTGACCATCTTGAGAAAATAAAACTTGAATCTTTAGGGTTCACACGCAATACATTTTACTTTTAAAGCCCGTTCACTAAGTGGATGGGCTTTATTTATGGAAAAATCTGCCGTTGAAGAATTGGGGAAGGTAGCACTGCTGCTGCGCATGGAAAGGGATGAGGAAGAACGCCGACTTGAAAGCGTCATTTCGAACAGAAGCATCAAGGAGAAGAAAGAAGATGGACTTTGCTGGTACCCAATTGAATTCAAGGAATTTGGATTTGGAAACGGTGGACAAATCTGGATTGTTTTTAACCGCGTCCACGGTGAGCATCCTGCCGATAATTTTCAGTCTGGGAGTCCTGTATTTCTCTATAAAACCGAAGATGCTGGTGAAAAGTTAAAGGCCCTCATTGCTTGGATCAAAGCTGATTCAGTAAAACTCATTTTTTCTACAGATGAACTTCCAGATGGCATCCGTGATGGACGTTGGGCAATGGATGTCCGTTTCGATGATCGCTCTTTCTTCGAAATGGAAAAGGCAATGAGCGAAGTAATAAATGTCGAGAAAGGGCGATTGAAGGAAATCAGAGATATCCTCTTGGCCTATAAGTCAACAACATTATTGAGAGAGCCGCAGCATGGTCTCGATGATTTTAATGATTCGCAAAAGAATGCAATTGAAACAATCATTGGTTCCGAAGATGCAGTCATTGTGCACGGACCTCCAGGCACAGGGAAAACGACAACTCTTGTAGAAGCCATCCGCCGAATGGCACAAAAAGAGAAAATCCTGGTATGCGCCCCAAGCAACGCGGCTGTGGATCACCTCACTTTAAAATTGCAAATGGCGGGTGTGAATGTGTTGCGACTAGGACATCCTTCGCGGCTGAGCGAAGAAGTTTTAACATCTGGTTTGGATCATAAATTAAGTCTGATGCCAGAGCAAAAGCTAATCAAAGAACTGCGAAAAAGAGCTGATGATAGCAGAAAAGAGGCAGATAAATACAAAAGAAATTTTGGGCCTGAAGAACGAAAACAACGCTCTGAAGCTAGGGCGGAAGCGAGAAGTCTAGATAAAGAAGCAAGGGAAATATCGAATTTTGCTGAGCAAAGTTTAATCGCTAAAGCGGATGTGATTGCTTGCACGTTGATTGGAGCTTCCGACCGTCGATTGAAAGAAGTTGAGTTCAATACGGTGTTCATTGATGAAGCAGCACAATCGCTGGAACCTGCAACGTGGATTCCGATTTTAAAAGCAAACAAAGTGGTTTTGGCAGGAGATCCATGGCAGTTGCCACCAACCGTGAAGTCTTCACAAGCGGCGAAAGCAGGGTTGGAGGTAACATTGATTGAAAAGGCGATTGATAGAAGTGAGAATGCACTCTTATTGAACGAACAGTACCGCATGAACAATGAAATAATGGCGTTTTCAAACCGCTATTTCTATGGTGATAAACTGATTGCCAATGCAGATAACGCCATGCGCAAATTGGGCGATGGTGAAATGGCAATCGAATTTATAGATACTGCAGGTTGTGGATTTGAAGAGAACCGATCGACATCCGGCGAAAGCCGAAGCAATATTGAAGAAGCAAGTTTGTTGTGCCGACACTTAGCGGCTCTTATGAACCAATACCCAGATTTGACTGATATTGGTGTTATTTCTCCTTACCGCGCTCAAGTTGATTTGTTGGATGAAATGCTGCCAAAGGATGCCCGAATTGCAGTGCAAACGGTTGATGGGTTTCAAGGTCAAGAACGCGAGGTTATTTACATTTCGTTGGTGCGAAGCAATGAAAACGGACAACTGGGTTTCTTGACGGATTATCGAAGAATGAACGTGGCCATGACCAGGGCTAAGATGAAACTGGTTGTGATTGGCGATAGTGCCACCCTAGGCAATGATGCTTTTTACGCTTCGTTTCTTGAGTATTGCGAGGAAATTGAAGCATACAAATCGGCATGGGAATACATGGGGTAAAAGCAAATGACCCAGATAAACAACGCAATTGCATTGCTACCCAGGCCACTTTTGCTTGCTTTACACACAAAAACAACTAACTATTTGGCGAACTCGCCACTCTTCAAAATCATTTTTTCTGTTTGAATCCCAAATGTGTATAATCCCTGATTCAGACTTGAAATATCTATCGAGGTGCCTTCTGCTGGCAATTCATTCAGTACTTTTTCAATTACGAGTTGCCCTGTGATGCTGTTGATTTTGACTGTAATCTGTCCTTCAATAGCGTCTTCTGGGTTGAGCATCAAACTCTGATCTGTAAATGTAACATCGAGCTTTAGCTCTGAAACAGCCGTTTCTTGATCGGTTAAGCTTGCAAGCATCTCTTCACCTGTGAAACCTCCTGTTGATTGCACTCCAGTTACTGATACTGTGGTTTCAAAAGTATCCGTGCAGTTTTCGTTCGAAGCGGTAAGTCGCACGTTGTACTGACCCCAATGCTGATAGCTATGCGCTGGCATTGTGCTCAAACTATCCAATGTGCCATCGCCAAATTCCCATTTGTATGTCAGACAGTTTGTGGAACTTGTGTTATTGAATTGAATAAGACCTCCGTCAGCTATGCTGACTGTAGATTCTGATGTCTCGAAACTCGCAGTTACTGCGTTGTTGTCAATCAATTCTAAAGTGGATTTTCTGAATGAATTTTCACAGAAATTTGAAGCTGTGAATTCATAAATGCCACTCGATAGTCCTGATAATAGGGTGTCTGAGGCAGCGTCATTTAGCACTGTCGTGGTCCCATTTTCAATATCGGTTAATGAGATGTCCCATGACCTGTTATCGCCAATTTGGAATATGACAAGTCCGTTTTCTTGGTTGTTGCAAGTTGGTGCCGAGACATGGGTTATAATATCGAAATCTGGAGCTGTCTCAATTTGAATGATTTTTTCTGCGCTGTTGCATACTTCGTCGTTGTTGGTGATGCGCACTTCGTAAAATCCTGGGGCAAGGTCGTCTAGAACATCAGCAGAAGTTGAGTTCTCTGTTGTTCTGATGATATTTCCCATCTCGTCGAGCCATGTGAAAGTCCATGGTGCTTCACCAAATCCTTGCACAACAGCTGTTCCATTGTTGGCATTCGGACAGTTTTCAGACATTACAGTGACATCCAATGGTGCGGTTACATGCAGCGCAAATCGTTTACTGAGGTCCATTTCTCCTGCTGTGAATGCATATACATCACCCATGTTGAATGGTTGCGTTGTCTGCATTTCTCGGTCTTCCAGTACCATGCAAATATCGCTATCGAAGCTGTCGACTAAGGTGTTCTCTAATGAGAAAGATGTTTTATTGCCTGGTTTAATGAGCAGGTCGTATGAACTGTCTTCTACAGGTATTGGAACCATAGCAATACTGTACGGGTCATTGAGCGTGGTGTCAGGAACCAAGGCAATGTTTGGTAAATTGGTGTCGGCAGCGAACATTTTAAGTGCGTCCAACTCGGGGTCGTACTCGGTAAAAGCGCCGTCGTGGAATCCGATGACAGCCTCGTCCCAAACATTG
>JANRAA010000166.1:0-19321 GCA_030728235.1 Flavobacteriales bacterium | reverse complement strand
GTGCGTCGGTTTTTAATCGAATACGCACAAGTGTTTTTGTATCGTTGCTTCCACTTCTGAAGAATACTCCGTTGCTACTCGTTTTTGCTTTCTCGTTGATTGTCAATGTAGCATTGTTGCCATTGGCTCTTACCCAAAATGCTTGGAAGGATGCCACTTGTCCGTTCAATTGTCCGGTAGATACTCCATTGTTGTAGCTTGAATACTGTCCTTGTGCGGGGTCAAACGCGTACACTGCCCCTGATATTCCTGTTTTCGACCAGCCATCGGTATTCGCCCAATCGATTGCCGATGGGTATGGATTTCCGATGAGGTGCCATCCAACATTTGCTGGGGATCCATTTCCAGGTGTATTGGATAGCTCCCAAGTATGCTCTCCTCGTTTGAAAGTTCCTTCCATATCGATGACCCCTCCAGAAGGTATGAAATAGGTGAAGTAGCCTCGTCCATTTTCAATCACTTCTGTAATATTTGAAATCGGAACGAACCCTGTACTCATTGCTTCATTCATTACACTTTCGTCGTATTTGCGAATGTTCGGCCATGGGTTTGCGGCATTGGGATAGTTGGGATAGTCAGATCCTGGAAATCCAGTTGTCGGAATGTCGTCGTTCCATTGCTCGAATGTGGCATCTGTAAGTGGAGAACACATCATCCTCCAGTTTCCCGATGCAGCTGGAAAGTAACGGTGATAAATAATCTCATCACCAAGTATCTGTGCGCCATCGCTAATTTCTCCTATGCTACCTGTGTTTTCGGCATCTGAAAGCAGCGTAACAGCATGTCCGTTCCAATCAAAAATTCCTGAATTTGGTTGCATGGCGCCTGTTAGTGCAATGTCTGTTTCAAGCGTAACGATTGATGTTGAAGAAATACGCAATCCATGAAAAATTGGGGGTATATTCCCTGAAATTGTCTGCGGATCTGATCCTGCAAAGGTTATCTTCCCTGCAGCAGGCGCAAAGTCTCCGTTGTTGATGAAGTCGCCATTTACTATCAAATTTGCTGAACTATTTTCGAACAGAATTCCGCTTCCAGCTTCTACAATGAGATCATTTACCTCAACAGAACCACTAATGGTCGGGAAGTTCGATCCTGCCCCAATTGTTACATTCGCTCCAGGAAGTGGAACTTCGCCAGACAACCAGTTTGTGGCTTCATTCCAGCTATCCGAAACTGTCCCATTCCATGAAACGTCGAGCACAGGTGGTTCTACCGGAGGCGAATCATAATCGATAACCCCAGTGAGTGTCTGATACGGTAACCCCAAACCAATTAGTTGAATTTGCACATTCCCACAATTCAAAGATTCGGGTGTGGCTGTTGAACAATCTGAAACGGGACGCCACTGATTGGAAAGGGTATTCACCGTTCCTGTACCTCCTGATGAAGGGAGTATAAAGAAATGAGAATTGTTTCCGCAACCTATTGATCCACTTATGAAGTACAACCCTGATGGTATGTTACTCCCACTAAATGTCATGCTATACTCAAGAACAAGATTGTAATTGTATCCCCAAGTACAATTTCCATTGGTGGAAATAGCCACAGGGAGTATTTCAATGTTCACGGTGTAGCCGGTTGACGATGTTGCTGTTAAATTGATTTGGGCGTCGATTGCTATTGAAGAAATGAAAAATAGCGTGAACGCAATAAGCTTAGCCTTGAATAGGTTCTTTAAATGCATAATCATTGGTGTTACTTAACAGGGTGTTGTCACTCCCAAAGTCAACCTTAACGACACGCATTTTTTTTGGTTATGGGTATTTCTCCATTTGAGAATTGTCTGACAAAAGCATTTCTAATTAACTTTAAAACGAGATTTTAACCATTCGAAGAATGGGTTTTCCAATTACTATTTGAGTTCGCTAAAATGATTGAGTATGATGCACAGAAATAGCCACAAGAGTTTGACCTTGTTTTTTAGTGTCTTAACATTTGCTGTGTTGGTGAATGGCTGCAAGAAGGATGAAGAAGAACCTATTGTTGTCAGCGAACCAAACATCATTTTCCGTTTCGCTTTCGATGCATCGCAGCCGCGACTTAATAATTTGGGTAATCCATCTTCAATGCCAGCGGGACATGCAGCGCAGACGCCATCGTTCAATTCGATTTCAGCAAATTACCTTGAGCTGACCCCATCTGCCTTTACGGCTCTGGGAATGGGAGAGGTTCTGTACAATGGTCCGCAAACGTCTGCTGGGGGAGATGCTGCCATCGATTTTGATCAAGCACGCATTTTATCAGAAGGACAAAATTTCGTGAAACTGCCAATTTCAGATCTCGATCCAGGTACCTACACCTACGCGCGTGTTTCACTGTCATACCAAAATTTCAATGTCGATTACAGAGCGTCAGGTCTTGATCTAACTGGTACTTTGGCAAGCTTTGTAGGCTTTAATAACTACATCAACTCGTACACGATATCTAGCGAAACGGTAGAGGTAAATGCAAATAAACTGCAAGGATATTGGGGGTTTGAGACATTCGGCAATGTGTTCACCGGACAAGCACCTGCTGGAGCGACTACGGTGGTGAATCCCATTTGGGCAACATCACCTGTTCCTGCGGGAAGCTGCGTTGTTACTGGAGAGTTTGCTTCGCCACTAGTGATTACAGGCAACGAAACGTCAGACATCATCGTGACGCTATCGCTTTCAACCAATCAAAGTTTCGAATGGGTTGAAAACACGGTCGATGGAAAATATGAACCCGGCATTGGAGAACAAGTAGTAGATATGGGAATCAGAGGAATGATTCCTTCGGCTCAGTAATTTTCCTCTTCTTCCACACTTTCGCTCTTCGGCGTAGCTGTCAATCCACGTTCACGTACTTCACGCAAACCGGGCTCCTCTTCTGATAGAGGGAAAACATCAACCAATTTGGTGTAAGTAATAGAGGGTATGACACACGTTGAAATGGTGTGCTTTAAAAAGTCAGTCACCTTATCAAACGCATCGCGTATGTCCAACGCCGAAATAAGGAAATTCTGATTCGACTCTTTCTCGTTCCCGCTCTCTTCATCAAAAGAAACAAAAGCAACTTTTACGCGAAACCAGTGGTCTGCATCGTCGTAACGCAAGACTTCATTGAAGTTAGATTTGGTAATCTGAAGTACTTCAAACGGTCCTACCCCCATCTGTTCCAAAATGTACGAAATGCGCGTCTCAGCCTCGGTATAGTTGTAAGCATCCAATAAATATTGCTCAGTAACTTTACGCTCATCGCCTGAGCCATCAATTCGCATATAACGAACTTTACAGGTAAACCAGTACTTATTCATCTCTATTCTTTTATCCCGCGCTAAAGCGGATGTCAAAGGTAAGCGTTCGATTTCAGTCGACACCTCACTTGCGAGCCTCGGTTTTTCACATGTTATCACCATGAGGAAAAGACCTACAACGCGATAAGGGGCTGCCGTACATTGCGGCTATTTGCTTCGGTATAGATTGCGTTCAAATTGAAAGACATGAATAACAATCTACAAATCAACGACGACCGATTCGACCCTTCATATGACTTACAAGGAGCGGCACCAGCATCGAGAACTCATCTTGAATTCGTAAACGATGCAAAATCACGCATTCAAACAGGGCGACTTTATTTCAACTCAGGCCGATACGATGAAGCCATAACCCACTACAACGAGGCGCTGGCAATCGATCCAAAAGAAACAGGTGTGTATTACTACCTTGGTGTTGCAAAGTTTAAAGCGAATAAGCTAGATGAAGCAATCGCAGATTTTGAAAAAGCACTTGAATTCAAGCCATGGAACAGCTTGGATATATACAATTACACTTCGTACATCTATTTTAAACTGGGTGTTTACGACAAAGCCAAACAGTCGATCAAGAAAATTCTAACCGTAAATCACGGCATGATCAACGATCTTTTACTCAATGCAACACAGTTTTTTCAGCTTATGGAGTCTTGATCAAAAGGAGTCTTTAACTTTTCTAGAATACGATGCGCGACATCCAAGGCACGGTATCCATCACTTATCGTTACTTCGGGTGTCGTGTCGTTTATAATCGCCTCGGCAAATGATTTTAATTCGTCGCGAATGGCGTTTCCTTCGTGCACTTCAGGTTTGTCGAATAGAATCTCCTTGAACCCTTTTCCATTTCCAAGGTCGATGGTCATTGCAAATGGGTCGGGCTCGCCTTCTATACCGCGCATGCGAACGATTTCTGTTTCTTTCGTGAGGAAATCAACAGAGATGTAGGCGTCACGCTGGAAAAATCGAGCTTTGCGCATCGCTTTCAATGAAATCCTACTGGCTGTGAGGTTGGCAACGCATCCGTTGTCGAATTCTAGCCGCGCATTTGCAATATCAGGAGTGTCGCTCAAAACAGCAACGCCACTAGCACTGATTTTTCTGACGTTTCCACCAACTGCGTTCAATACAATGTCGATGTCGTGAATCATCAAATCCAAAACTACCGAAACATCTGTCCCCCGCGGATTAAACTGTGATAGGCGGTGCGCCTCAACAAATCGAGGTGAGTCAAATGCTCCTCTCGCTGCCACGTATGCTGGATTGTATCGTTCAACGTGTCCGACTTGGATTTTCACATTCGCCTCCTCATTCAACCGCACCAAAGCACGCGCTTCATCCAAGGTATTGGTAACCGGTTTTTCGATGAATACGTGTTTCGTTTTTTTCAATGCCGCGGTCGCACATTCGAAGTGAGAAAGGGTAGGGGTCACAATGTCGACAACATCACACGCATCAATCAAAGCATCGATTGAATCGTATGCTGCGTAACCGAATTTCTCCGATACTTCCTTGCGCTTTTCTGGGTCAGGGTCGTAAAATCCGACACATTCGTACACGTCTTTCAACTGCGAAATGCAATTCAAATGAATCTTACCGAGATGGCCGGCACCCAAAACTCCAATCTTCAACATGTTCATTTACTTTGCTACAAAATTAATCGTGTGCTTATCGACATGGGGTCGTTTACTTCTTACTTTTCAACATTAACAATTGGAAGCGATGTAATTGTAGTTTTGGGGTATGACGAATTTGATTGATACGTACCGACACAAAGGGCTAAGGAAACGGCTGATAGATGAGCTTCGGGAGATGGGAGTGAAAGATGAAAAGGTGCTTGGTGCTATGCTGAAGATACCTCGACATTATTTTTTATCGTCGGCTTTTCTTGAATTTGCATACGAAAACAAGGCGTTTTCTATCGCTGCTGGTCAAACCATCTCGCAACCAATGACGGTAGCGCGACAAACGGAATTGCTCGACCTGAAAGCAGGTGAGAAGGTTCTGGAGATCGGAACAGGTTCGGGTTATCAAACCTGCGTGCTTTGTGAACTTGGCGCACGGGTATATACCATTGAACGTCAGAAAGAACTATACGATACCGCCGGTCCTCTCATTCAAGCCCTCGGCTATCGTCCACAACGGTTTTTTGGTGATGGATATAAAGGGAAATCACCATTTGCACCGTTTGATAAAATCCTTGTAACATGCGGTGCGCCTTTTGTTCCTGAAGATTTGCTCGCTCAGCTTAAAATCGGGGGTAAAATGATTATCCCTGTTGGTGAAGGAAATACACAAAAAATGATCGAACTTGTGCGTGTACAGGACAAAGATATTCTGACACGTGAGCACGGAGATTTTGCCTTCGTGCCCATGCTGAACGATAAAGCCCGCTAACCAATGGCTGACAAACTTTTTCGAGTTGAGCAAATCCATCAATGGGATGCTGCAACAATCTCGAGCGCTAATTTGATTTCTATCGAACTAATGGAACGCGCCGCTGTGGCACTTTCTGAACGTCTGCATACCCGTTTTCCAAATGCGAAATCTATTCTGTTTGTATGCGGTTCAGGTAACAATGGCGGCGACGGACTAGCGATGGCTAGATTACTTGCAAATGAAGGGAAGAACTGCACGGTTTGGGTCAGTGGTCGCGCGAGCAGCGCGGATGCAGAAGTAAATCGTGAACGTTTAGAGCGCTCTGATGTTTCAATCACACGCTCAGCGCCAATTGATTTGGAGTTTGATCTCATTGTTGATGCGGTTTTGGGAAGTGGTTTGAAAGCTGCTCCGAAAGGGGAGGCCAAAGAAATGATTGCTTTCATCAATCAAATGAATTGCGATGTATTTAGTGTCGACCTGCCATCAGGTCTTCCTGCCGACGGTATCCCCAATTGGGAATGTGTTCACGCGTCAATTACAGCCACTATTCAAAGAATGAAAAGAGCATTTATGCTCGACGAAAATGCATCGTTTACAGGCGACGTGGAGGTGGTCGATATTGGGCTTGATGTGTCGTTCGAAAATGAAACGTCGTCTGATTGGCTGCTCACGAAAAAAGCAGATTTCGCAGCTGTATTTAAATCGCGAAGTAAGTTTTCACATAAAGGGTTTTTCGGCCATCTAGCAATTGTCGGAGGAAGTGAAGGGATGGTTGGAGCAGCCATGCTCTCAGCGCTTGCGGCAATGCGCACGGGTGCTGCACTCACTTCTGTTTATACTACCGATTCTGGTGTCGATGCTGTGCATGCTTTTGTGCCTGAAGCAATTGTGCGGGTAGCAGGTCAAGGTGCAATCAAAGTGTTTCCAAGTCCAGGCAAGTACACGGCCTACGCAGTGGGTCCTGGTCTCGGAACCAGAGTAGATACAGCAAAACATTTTGCCGCTTGGTTGAATACTGTCGATAAACCACTGGTGGTGGATGCCGATGCGCTCAATATCCTCTCTCAATACAAAGATTGGCTCGATCGGTTGCCTGAAAACACAATCTTAACGCCTCATCCTGGTGAGTTCGATCGCCTGTTTGGTGTTCAAAAAACGTCTCTAGATCGCATAACAACTGCCATGGCGGAAGCCAAAAAACGGAAGTTGATCATTGTCTTGAAAGGTGCTTATACCCGTATTGCTTGTCCTGACGGTTCGCTTTATTTCAATCCAACAGGAAACCCAGGCATGTCAACAGCCGGCAGCGGAGATGCGCTAACAGGCGTAATTGGTTCTTTATTGGCACAAAGACATGATCCAAAAACAGCTGCCATAGCAGGTGTTTGGTTGCACGGGCGATCTGGCGATTTAGCCGCCGAAGAAAAAGGTGAAATAGGCATGATTGCGCGCGACTTGATCCATTATCTGCCGCAGGCATTTCGCTGATTAAAGGAGTCCTTCAATAGGCCCCAATCCTTCACGTACTACTTCTACATCACCTGTGGTGCAATCAAGCACCGTGGATGCAAAGACGTGCCCTATGCCTCCGTCAACAACGATGTCTACCAAATCGGCATACTTCTCATGAATCAATTCAGGATCGGTGATGTATTCAATGATCTCGTCGTCGTCGTGAACGGAAGTTGAAATAAGCGGATTACCCAACTCATTCACAATCGCCAAGGTTACAGGATTATCAGGTACGCGTATACCGATGGTCTTTTTATTCGATTTGAAAATCTTCGGTACACTGCTGTTGGCATTCAAAATGAATGTATACGGACCTGGTAGGGCGCGCTTCATTAACTTGTAGATATGATTTTCTACAGGCTTGGTATATTCAGATAAGTGACTGAGATCTCGGCAGACAAGCGAGAAGTTTGCTTTCTCGAGTTTTATTCCGCGCACACGTGCTACACGCTCTACCGCTTTCGAATGGGTAAAGTCACACCCAATGCTGTAAACAGAGTCGGTGGGGTAAATAATTACCCCGCCGCTTTTCAAACAGTCGATCACCTGCTTCAGTTTCCTTGGATCAGGATTGTCAGGATGTAATTGTATTAGCATGTATAAATGTACGGCGAAACTGCGATCTAGTTACCGTTGGGTGATTACTTGCCTTGCGACTTGTTGTAATCAGCCAAGAAAGTCTCCAAACCACTGTCGGTAAGTGGATGCTTCAATAGGGCAAGCATCACGCTAAGCGGACCTGTCATAACATCTGCACCGATTTCTGCGCATGCAATTACGTGCATTGTGTGGCGAACGCTCGCTGCCAAAATTTGCGTGTCATACCCGTAGTTGTCGTATATCAGACGAATCTTTTCAATCAAATCCAACCCGTCGGTGCTGATGTCATCCAATCGTCCAATGAATGGTGATACGTAAGTTGCTCCTGCTTTCGCTGCCAACAATGCCTGTCCAGCTGAAAATACAAGTGTACAATTGGTGCGAATGCCTTTGTCGCTGAAGTAGCGAATGGCCTTCACGCCATCTTTTATCATCGGCACTTTCACAACGATGTTTGGGTGCAATGCTGCCAAAGCTTCTCCCTCTTTAACCATCCCAGCAAAGTCGGTTGAAATAACCTCAGCACTTACATCTCCATCAACTATCGCACAAATCGCTTTGTAGTGATTCAAGATGTTCTCTTGACCCGTAATACCTTCTTTGGCCATCAATGATGGATTGGTGGTTACTCCGTCTAAAACACCTAAATCTTGTGCTTCGCGAATCTGTTCTAAGTTGGCTGTGTCGATGAAGAATTTCATGTGTGAAAATTTTCCGCAAAGGTATGATACTGTGTCGGTGCCAACAACAAAATTGTATTCACAAATGGCAGTCTGTTGTACACAAACTGTTTTGTTTTCCCCATTTTCAGCTTTTTTGCGATTCTCATCTTATCTTTACAGTGTACATGTTACACTTTTTGAGATATTTCCTTTCTGCACTCGCAGTGTTTTTTGTTTTCGGAACATACGCCCAATCGAGCAATCCGGTTGGTAATGCGTTTTCTTCTGGTAACAATTGCTACACCATAACACCGCCAATTGAATGGCAGAATGGTGCTGTTTGGTTCAACGATCCACTCGATTTGGATCAAGACTTCGATATCACACTGAATGTCTTCCTCGGGGCGAATGATGGCGGTGCTGATGGCGTTGCTTTCGTATTTCAACAGGTCGGCACAGCGGCCATTGGTTTACCTGGCTCAGGAATGGGCTTTGCAGGTTTTGCTCCTTCTTTAGGCATTGAATTAGATACTTACGACAATCCCCAAGAAAGCGATTTACCACAAGATCACATGGCCATTTTCCGCGATGGTGTGATCAACCACGCAACTCCTCAGAATCTTGCAGGTCCGGTCACCATTAGTCCGACAGGGGCAAATGTCGAAGACAACCAAGAACATATTTTCCAAGTTAAGTGGAACGTAGCAAATGCTGAATTGCAAGTGTTTTTCGATTGTGAGTTGCGACTTACTTTGAATGAAAACATTGTACAAACAATTTTTGGCGGCAACTCAACAGTTTGGTGGGGCTTTACAGGCGCAACAGGTGGATTGTTCAACTTGCAGTCGGTATGCATTTCCGAATATGCTGTCGGTCTGCAAGAAAACTACGCTGTTTGTGAGGGCGAATCCCTGCAATTGGGTGTTGTTGGCGCTCCAAATGGTACCTATTCATGGTCTCCAACAACGTTTCTCGATAACCCAGCCATCGCCAACCCAACGTGCACCCCTACAACACCTATCAATTATTCTGTGACGTTTACCGATGTCTGTGGAAACGCAACAACGCTCGAAACTGCTGTTTCTCTTCCCTTACCATCTGTATCAATCGCTCCCCTAACAGAAGCTTGCGATGGTGATGTGGTGACCCTTGTCGCTACGGGAAATGCTGATGTATTTGCGTGGTCTAACGGCGACGAGGGTAACTCGGCTTCTTTTACTGAAAGTGGTGAAGTGTCTGTGGTAGCTTCCATCTCCGGTTGCGAAGCTGAAGCAATGGGCGAAATTGTGATCTACCCAACGCCAGTGAGCTCTTTACCAGCGAACGTTACTTTCTGTGCAAACGAATCAGTAGTTGTTGATGCTACGGCATCAGATGCGGTTTCTTATGTATGGGACGATAATTCTACCGAAACTTCGCTTATTATTGATGCTTCAGGAACGTATGACGTAACCATCACTTCAGCATTTGGATGTGAAACGGTTGTTTCCATTTCTGCTACTGCACAGCCTTTTCCTGTAATCAATCTGCCTGAATCGACGTCGCTATGCGATGGCGAATCGATTGTTTTAAATGCAGGCAATGCCGATAACTATCTTTGGAGCACGGGTGCTACAACGAGTTCGATAATGGTAGATCAAGGCGGCGTGTACACAGTATCTGTTGATATCGCGGGGTGCACCGCGGATGATGAAGCTGAGGTTCTTATCAATCCACTACCTCAATTCACTGTTCCAAGTGCTTTTGATATATGCCCAGACTCTACTGTTTGGCTCATTCTTCCGGTTCAACCCTACGATTGGAGATGGGACGGTGCATCAGTAACCGATAGCTTGATTCTCACTTCGGGGGTTCATGAACTTGAAGGTGCTGATCCTGCAACAAACTGTATATCCTCGGCAATTGTGGAAGTGTCTGAATTGCCAAGGGCTGAGATCGAAATGGCTTCTGAAGCCATTCTGTGTGAAGGAGGCAAGCTCGATATTCCTGCCTTTTCATTTTACGACGTCGTTTGGAACACTGGTTTTGAAGGTGAGACCCTCACGATTGACGTTCCAGGTATATACATGGCATCAGTAAGCACTATCTGTGGCTCTGCCATGGCCGAAATCTTTGTCGGCGAAGGAAAGTGCGATTGTCCTGTTTTCGTGCCGAATAGCTTCAGTCCGAATCTAGACGGTGTCAATGAACTTTTCAAACCCGAGTTCGACTGCGAACCGATCGATTATCTATTCACGATCTACAACCGCTGGGGCGAATTAGTATTCAGAACGAACGATTACAATGTGGGTTGGAACGGCGCTGCTCCAGGCAAGGAGTATTATGTCGCCGATGGTGTCTATATTTGGCAACTTCAAATGGAGTCGACGTTGGTTTCGGGTCCAGACGTTGTAGACATCAATGGTTTCGTTGTAATCTTAAGGTAAACTATGGCTGGAAATTCTAAAGTCGCTATCTACGGGGCGATTGCTGCCAATGTTGGTATTGCTATAATGAAGTTTGTCGCCTCGTATTTCACGGGCAGCGCAGCAATGCTTTCGGAAGGTATTCACAGCGTTGTAGATTCTTTCAATGGTGTGCTTCTTTTACACGGAATCAAACGTTCTCGCAGAGAACCCGACGAGAAACATCCTTTTGGATACGGTAAAGAGGTCTATTTCTGGTCGTTCATTGTCGCGATGTTCATTTTTGCTTTGGGAGGTGGAATGGCTATCTACGAAGGTATTCTGCACATCCAACATCCAGGTGTTGTAAATGAAGATATGCGAATCTGGAACTACGGTGTTCTTATCGGTGCCATCGCCTTGGAAGGAGCGAGCTTTTATGTCGCTTTTCGCGAATTCAGAAAATCAATCAACGGAAATGGAATAATCGCTGCGCTGAGACAAAGCAAAGATGCAGCAACCTTTGCAGTGCTTCTTGAAGATACAGCAGCCCTGGTTGGTCTTACTGTGGCCCTCATCGGTGTTACACTCAGCGATGTGCTCGATATGCCAATTATCGATGGATTCACGTCAATCGCAATCGGGCTTGTGCTGTGCTTGGTTGCCGTTTTCCTAGCCAAAGAAACCAAAGGACTACTCGTTGGTGAAAGCGCATCGGTGTATGATTTAGATGTGGTTCACAAAATTCTCATTGAAAATCAAAATGTATTGAGCTACAGCCACATCAACACGATGCACCTGGGGCCAGATACCGTTTTATTAGCAATGAAAGTTGATTTCGCCGATGAGATGTCAAATCCTGCCGTTGAGGCAGAAATTGTAGCCATTGAGAAAAACATCAAAGACAAACTAAATCACATTTCTAAAATTTACATTGAATCAACAAACTTAAAGTAATGATGAGATTCATTGGGACAGTTCTTGTAAACGCTATCGCCGTGCTACTAGGAGCTTATTTTTTAGATGGGGTGAGTGTAGATAACAACACCAAAGCCTTTATTGTTGCGCTTGTTATTGCATTGCTCAATGCCTTTGTGAAACCTATTTTGGTGTTCCTTACCATACCGGCAACCATTGTGACACTCGGACTTTTTCTGCTGGTCATAAATGCAGGAATCATCATAATGGCCGACTACCTTGTAGATGGTTTTCATGTAAGTTCGTTTTGGTATGCCCTCGGGTTTAGTTTAATTTTATCTTTAATCACTTCTTTGTTTAATAGAGCTGAAAAGCGATCTCAACATCGCAATCAGGCCCAATAAAATAAATCACAATGAGCATCTGGGATAAACTCAAAGGCGAACTAATCGATATTATCGAATGGCTCGACCCTACAAACGATACCATGGTTTACCGTTTCGAACGGTACAACAACGAAATTAAAAACGGCGCTAAACTTACAGTTCGCGAATCGCAAATTGCGGTTTTGGTTGATGAAGGAAGAATTGCGGATGTTTTTACCCCTGGAATGTATACGTTGACAACCGCGAACGTACCGATTCTAGCTACCTTGAAAGGTTGGAAACACGGATTTGAAAGTCCGTTCAAGTCGGAAGTCTATTTCATAAACACGAAGAACTTTACCGACTTAAAATGGGGCACCAAAAACCCGATCATCCTCAACGATGATCGTTTTGGGATGCTCGAGATTCGCGCTTTTGGAACATACGCTATTCGCATAGTTGATGGTGGGAAGTTCTTGAAAGAGATTGTTGGTACCGATGGAGAATTCACTGTTGATGAGGTAGACGGACAACTTCGCAGCATCGTAGTGACTCGATTTACAGATGCTGTTGGTGAATCACGCATCCCTGTTGAAGGGTTCGCAGGCAATGCCAATGAGCTCTCTGAATTCGCGCTAAAAGCGATGAGTGAAGAGTTTGGAGATTACGGTTTAGAACTGACAAAATTTTTGATCGAGAACGTCTCGATGCCAGAAGAAATCAAGAAAGAAATCTTCGAACTCTCGCGTCTTGATCGCATCGACCTCGATAAATTGGCGAAAATGAAAGCCGCCAAAGCAATGGAAAAAGCCGCCGAAAATCCAGGTGGTGCCGCGGGTGCCGGCATGGGAATCGGCATGGGCTTCGTGATGGCGAATCAAGTGGGTGGAATGTTCAATCAACAGACACAGCAAGGGGCAACGCCGCCTCCAATGCCCGGACAAGCGATGTATTTCGCTGGTATCGGCGGACAACAAGCAGGGCCGTTCGATATGAAGACCTTACAGTCGATGATTGCTTCGGGTCAATTGACTGCTGAAACCCTCGTTTGGAAACAAGGCATGGCAGGTTGGTTGGCTGCAAATCAAGTTCCAGATGTTGCCGCACTCTTTGGTGCTGTGCCACCACCACTGCCGAGTTTGTAAGACATGCCCGCAGAAATTGAACATGCCTCAGAAGGGGTAAAACGGATACATTGCAGCAATTGTGGAGCAGAATTGAAATATGCTCCCGGTTCTGATTTCCTGATTTGCAACTACTGCGATACTCGAAACGAAATCGTTGATGCAGCAGTCGAAATCAAAGAGCTCGATCTGAATGAATATTTGCGATCGGAAGCCGCAAAAGTTCCACAAGGGGTGGTTGAAGCACTGGAGTGTTCTACCTGCGGTGCTCATAATCCGTTTGATGCTTCAAATGTAGGGAAGGAGTGTATGTTTTGTGGCGGACACTTGCTTACGAAAGATGCTTCGAAAATTGATCAGATAAGGCCACAAGCTGTGCTGCCATTTAACCTCGATCAACGAGCAGCTATTGCGAAGTACCGCGAGTGGTTGAAAGGGCTGTGGTTCGCACCCAATGATCTTCAAAAGATGCAGAACCTTCCCGATAAGGTGAAGGGGATTTACCTTCCGTTTTGGACGTTTGACGCCGATACACGCAGTTTTTATCACGGAGAAAGAGGTGTTGATCGTACCGTAGTCGAATCGTACGCAACAACTGTTAACGGGAAGAATGAAACGCGCACTCGAACGAAGGTAGAGACCGATTGGTACCCAGCTTCAGGAACCGTAGACCATTTTTTCGACGATGAAGTGGTGGTGGCGCATACCGCCTTGCCAGAACAAAAAATTGATGCCTTGCAGCCAT
The DNA here is from genome assembly GCA_030728235.1 of Flavobacteriales bacterium. Classification (GTDB taxonomy): domain Bacteria; phylum Bacteroidota; class Bacteroidia; order Flavobacteriales_D; family Sanyastnellaceae; genus RI-182. The sequence goes on along the minus strand of JANRAA010000166.1, from coordinate 5,352 downwards.
GGAATCTTAGCGATATTCGTCCGTTTCACGATGACTACCTCCGCGGTTACCTCGTTGAAAGCTACGACATAGGCCTTGAAGAAGGATTCGCTGTAGGTAAAAAGCGCATTGACGCTGGTATTCGAGAACTGGTAAGAGCTGATATTGGAGGAGATCGCCAACGGATTCACTCCATCGATTCTGAATACAACAATCTCACATTTAAGCACCTGCTGCTGCCCGTGTATGTCAACGCATATCGGTTTAAAGGGAAGAGCTATACTTTTTTGGTCAACGGACAAACAGGAAAGGTTATTGGAGAGCGACCGTATAGCGCTGCGAAGATAACTTTATTGGTGTTGGCTATCCTTTTGGTAGTGGCTGTAATTGCTTATTTCGCCTGATAATCAGTGGTTAAGAGTTTTTTATTGTTGTCTAATAATAAAGGTAAGGATCAAACGTTAAACAGTGTGAATACCCTTCCAGAGTGATAGCGACAGGAATTTCGTAATTTCGCGCCGCCAACTGGGTTGGTTACGAAATGAAAACAACAAAACAACTCTCTTTACTCTTGGCTTTCGCCATGATGATGTCGTGCGATATCATCAATCCAGATGAACCCGTTCCGGCTTATCTGGTTATCGATTCTTATACTTTCGAAACTGATTATGGCACCGAGGGCACGAATTCTGAAAAGTTTTCTGAAATATGGGTGTATGCAGGGGCTGAGTTTATAGGAGCATTTGAAGTGCCTTGTGTAGTCCCAATCATTGCCAACGGCGCCACCCAATTGAGTCTGCGACCAGGTATTAAGAACAACGGCATGTCGTCAACCCGACGCGCATATCCATTCATTCAGCCATTCGATATCAACATCGAAATGTACCCACTTGAATTTGATACCATTCGACCAGAATTCCATTACCGCGAAAATTTGATCATCAATAATCTTGAGGATTTTGAGCAAGGTTGCATCTTCACTGCAGAGTCGAGCTCGCAATCAACCATGGAGCGAATTACCGATCCGAATGTTGTTTTTGAAGGGAATGGTTGTGGAGAAGGACTGCTATTGGAAGGAGAAAACGTGCTGCGTGTCGTTTCGAATGAACAGCAGTTGAATCTTCCATCCAACAAATTGAGTTGGCTCGAAATGAACTATAAATCGAACAACTCATTTGCTGTTGGACTTTATGCAGTGACCTCAGCATCCATCGATAAAGAGTACCTGGTGATTCTAAATCCGACAACCGATGACGCGGGTGTTGACCAATGGAACAAGATTTATATCGAAATGACTTCGGTGACGGCTTCATATGCCAATGCCTCGCATTTCGAAATGTTCATTGAGTGCATTCGGGATGGAGAGGTAGATGAAGTGAAGTTGCATGTCGACAATCTAAAAATGCTTCATTTCGAATGAACAAACGGTCGCAAGTACTTAAGTATCTGATTGCCGATTGGTTCAGTGCGTCGATCGCATGGATTGTTCTGTACGTTTTCAGAAAAAAAGTACTTGAATCCGATAAGTACGGAATCCCCGTTCAGCTCGAATTCGATCAAAATTTCTTTCTCGGACTTCTTTTTATTCCAATTTTCTGGTTGTTGCTGTACGCTATGGTAGGACAGTACAATCAGATTTTCAGACGTCACCGATTAAAGGAAATCGGACAGACACTGTGGATCTCCATCATTGGGGTATTGATCATCTTCTTTGTATTGATACTTGACGATCAAATCACCACTTACAAGAACTATTACCAATCACTACTGGTGTTGTTTGCCTCACACTTCGGCCTTACGGTAGCATTTCGATTGCTGCTTACTACACGCACTGTGAAGCGCATACACCGTGGCGACTTGGGGTTCAATACCATTGTGGTGGGAGGAAGCGATCGTGCCATGCAGATGTACGAAGAAATCAAAGCACTCAAGAAAAATCCGGGCTACAACTTCGTTGGTTTTGTTCGAGTAAACGGCAAAGATGACCTGCTGTCGAGCTATATGCCTTGTCTGGGTAAATACACTGATCTTCCTCCGCTCATTGCACGTAAAAACATTGAAGAAGTGCTGCTTGCCATCGAGTCGTCAGACTACAAAGAAGTAGGTACAATTTTGAATATGCTCGAAGGTGAAGCCGTAGCAGTGAAAATCATTCCCGACATCCACGATATCTTGCGCGGATCGGTGAAAATGACTTCGATTTTTGGCACTCCACTTATTCAGATCAACAAAGAAATCATGCCGGCTTGGCAATTCTCGCTAAAGCGGATGATGGACATTGTCCTCTCTTTTGTTGCCGTAGTCCTTTTATTGCCGATCTACATAACCATCGGAATTCTGGTAAGATTAAGCTCACCAGGACCTGTGTTTTTTGTCCAAGAACGCGTTGGTCTACACGGACGTCCGTTCAATATCATCAAGTTCAGAACCATGTACTCAGATGCAGAGAAAGATGGACCTCAGCTATCGAGCACTTCTGACAGTAGGATCACCAAAATTGGGAAAGTGCTTCGTAAGACACGCATGGATGAGCTACCTCAATTTTTTAACGTCTTGAAAGGCGAAATGGCCCTTGTAGGTCCTCGTCCAGAACGCCAGTACTACATCGATCGCATCATGGCAAAAGCACCTCACTACCGACACTTACACAAGGTTCGTCCGGGTATCACATCGTGGGGTCAGGTGAAATATGGCTATGCAGAAAATGTTGACCAGATGATTCAACGTTTGAAATACGACTTGTTGTACATCGAAAACATGTCGTTGGCAGTCGATATCAAGATTCTTTTCTACACGATTCTCATCGTGCTAAAAGGCAGCGGGAAATAGCATTCTCCTTTCACCGCTTAGATAAAAAAGTAGCAAAACAAAGCGATTAACAGCGTCGAGATGATGTTGAGTAGAAATCCTGCTCGAGCCATTTGCGGTATCGTGATGTCGCCGCTAGCAAACACAATTGCATTTGGAGGTGTCGCCATAGGCAACATAAAAGCGCAACTAGAAGCAAGGGTAACCGGTATTGCGAAAATTAGTGGGTCGTGACCCATTTCAATAGCCAGTTCAGCAACAACAGGAAGCATCAATACCACTAGCGCTAAGTTGCTCATTACCTCCGTAATGAAAAGGGCAAGTACAGCGAGAACGATGATGATCAAAAAGATGTTTCCCGAAAAGCTTCCAAGCTGCGCGACAATCACTGAAAGGAGTCCACTTGATTTGAAGCCATCAGCCAATACCAATCCACCACCAAATAGGAGCAAGATGCCCCACGGTAGTTTTTTGGTGTCGTCCCAATCGAGAAGAGATTTTTTTTCTTTCCCACCTGGAATTATAAACAAGGCTATCCCCGCTGCAATGGCTATGCTGGTGTCGTTTAAATCAACAATATTTTGGAAGTGCATGATGACATCCTTCAACATCCACAGCGTTGCTGTGCTGGCAAAAACCCAAAGAACAGCACGTTCACCATCAGACATTTTACCCAATTTTTCGCGTTCTGCGAGAATGAGTTCATGCCCACCTTCGATTTGTTCTTTTCCCAGTTTGTACATCACTTTTGTTAAAACCAAAAACACAGCAGTCAAGAGGATGACTGTGAAGGGGAATGCAAGCGCCATCCATTCGCCAAAGCCTACGGTTACACCGAAACTTTCAGATAGAATTCCCGCCATAGCAGCATTGGGCGGAGTGCCAACCAAGGTCGCCATACCGCCGCAATTGGCGGCATAAGCGATGCCCAGCAGCAGCACCACAGCGAAGCTCTTCTTCTTTTTCTCGTCTGCAATTTTGTCTTTAAAGAGTGCGATCACGCTTCCCGCTATGGGCAGCATCATCAACGTAGTTGCGGTGTTCGAAATCCACATGCTCAAAAATGCTGTGGCGATCATAAAACCAAGAACGATGCGGTTTGCTGAACTACCCGTGGCCAATACGATGTTGAGGGCTATGCGTTTGTGGAGGTTCCATTTTTCCATCGCTAGTGCTACAAGAAAGCCACCGAGAAACAGGTGGACATATTTGCTGCCGTAAGGAGCGGATGTCTGATCGATGGTTAGCACACCTGTTAACGGAAAGAGGACAAGCGGCAACAACGCAGCCACTGCCATGGGCACTGCCTCGGTGATCCACCAAGTGAGCATCCAGGCAGCAATGGCAATTACTTTTGCAGCATCGGTTGAAAGTGAAGCACCTTCCGCCATCATCAAAAATAAAAATAGAATAGGGCCTCCAAAAAGACCGACGAGCTTGACTTTGTTTGTCATAAACGAAATGAGATGAAAACTGGAAAATGATCGGAGATGAAGTAACCCCATTTTATAACTTCCTCAATGCAAATCCACTCAACAACGATATTTGAGAAAATATGATCGATGCGATCCTCGGTCATTTGGTTGGTCTCAAAGGTTGAAAATGTCGCGAACTTTGTCCGACAACGCTGTTTAGAAGAATAATATGTGTCTGACAATGGTGCAGTGTTGAGGACCTTGTAGGCAGGCATTCCCTCATCTTCGTTGAAATCACCCATCACAAAAATATAGTCTTCAGGGGCATTTACCGTAAACGAACGAATAAGTCGAGCGGCATTTACACGGGCAGAATCGCCTACATGAGAGAAATGGGTATTTATAACGCGCAGCGTCTTGTTCGATTGGATGTGCTGAAAGATGGCAATGGTAGCTATTCTCGGCAAGTGAGCATCCCAGCCGCGGCTGCCTATTTTTTTATAGTCTGATGACAGCCAGATGGTTTCGAAATGTCGGAGATCAAGGGCTGTGGTGTCGTAATAAATCGGACAAAATTCACCAGCTATTTCGCCGTCGTCGCGACCTACACCAATCCATTTGTGTTGCGGCAACCGCTCAGCAATGTCGGTGGCTTGGTGATACAAGGCCTCCTGCACACCAATAATCTGACTGTATCGCATGACCAAGGCTACTTCATCTTTTCTATCGGCCCATGCCAATGGGTCGTTGGGGTTATCGTATCTGACATTAAAAGTCATGATTTGCAACTCCGGTTGACCCAGTGCAACATCCGCTGTGTAAAGCGAAAGAAAGAGAATGAGGAGGCGACTTATCTTCATCAAAGCAAATGTGAGGAATGTATTTTCCACCACCAAATGATACATTCGCTTAAAGCCAACCATTTTTTCTGATTTAGGCTTCAAGATACGCCTCGCAATGCGTTCCTTTGCATCCATTATGGCAGCGAAAGTAAAACGAGAATTTAAACGGGGCGAGGTGTTGACGGTGAGAATCGTTGATGTAGCCTTTGGCGGCAAAGGGGTTGCGAAGATTCCAACAGAGAAGGGTGATTTTTCGGTTTTTGTGATGAACACCGTTCCCGGACAACTTGTGCAAGCGCGTGTTGATT
>JANRAA010000165.1:4423-4666 GCA_030728235.1 Flavobacteriales bacterium | reverse complement strand
GTATAAAGATAATCAATTTGACAAATGAGCGCAATCGGTAGACCTTTGTACCGAAAATAATTTGAGCATGAAGACAACAGATATAAGCGCAGTAAACGCGAAAAACAGCAAGGCCATAGTTGAAAGTTTGAATCAACTTTTGGCAGATTACCATTTGTACTACCAGAATCTACGTGGATTTCATTGGAACATTAGTGGTCCGTCGTTCTTCGAATTGCACCGTCAGTTTGAGTTGATGTACAC
>JANRAA010000165.1:0-4413 GCA_030728235.1 Flavobacteriales bacterium | reverse complement strand
TGTAGCCGAGCGGATTTTGACTTTGGGCGGACAGCCGTTGCACACCATGTCGGACTATCTCGCGCATGCGACGATCAAAGAAGCGAAAGGACTGATAGATGCAGAGTCGACAGTAAAAACGGTACATGAGAATTTGGGATTGCTGCTCACTTTGGAACGAGGGATTGTTTCTATGGCATCGAAATCGGATGATGAGGCAACTGTTGATATGCTCACACCACTGATTTCAGCACAAGAGAAGGTAGCATGGATGCTGCGCGCATTTAACGGAAAGAAAAAATAACATCAATTTAAATCAAGATAACATGGAGTTTTCACGTGTATTGAATGTCGGACAACCATTTCCGGCATTTACAAAGCAAGCAGTGGTTTCACTAGACAAAGGGAAGGAGTTTGCCACAGTGACAAATGCGGCGATGGTGAACGATGAAAATCGCTGGCATGTCATGTTTTGGTGGCCGAAAGATTTTACGTTCGTTTGTCCAACAGAGATTGCTGCTTTTAACAACAAGGTAAGCGACTTTGAAGATCGCGACACAACACTAATAGGAGCGAGCACAGATTCTGAATTCGTGCACTTGGCATGGAGAAAAGATCACGATGATTTACGCGGCTTGAATTTTCCAATGCTTGCAGATACTTCGAAATCGCTTGCAGGTGAATTGGGTATTTTGGAACAAGAAGAGAAGGTTGCCTACCGCGCAACTTTCATTGTTGACGCTACAGGAATCATTCGTTGGGTCAGTATTTACGACCTGAACGTAGGCCGCAATGTAGATGAAGTTATTCGTGTCCTCGATGCCCTTCAGACCGATGAGCTTTGTCCGTGCAACTGGACGAAAGGTGAAGAAACACTAACCGCTTAACCATGGAGACGACAACCACAGGTTTACCTGAATGTATTGTACTTTCTGACCGTTTCGCTCATCTTGAAAAGGGAGAAAGTCGGTTTGTCCGCGACCTTTCGATGAATTGGAAGGCAATTTTGTCTTCGACGATTTTGTCGGCTAAAGAAACGGCCTTGCTAGGTTTAAGTTTGGCAGTGAATGCGAAGGAGGATGATATGATTGCCTACTTCGATCTTTTGGCAGACGAATCGCAAGCTACCGCTTCAGAGAAGGCCGATGCTGTGGCATGCGCGTCGATGCTAACTGCAAATAATGTCTTCTACCGTTTTCGCCATTTCATGAATGATCCTAACTACGATGGACTACCTGCTCGGTTGCGCATGCAGGCGATGATGAATCCATCGTGTGGGAAGGAGCTTTTCGAATTGATGAGCTTGGCAATAAGCGCTGTAAATGGATGCGAGAAGTGCGTTGTCGCCCACGAGCATTCGCTGCGTGAACTGGGAACGAGTCGAGAAAAAATCTGGGAGAGCATACGTTTCGCTTCCGTATTTGAAAGCGCAAGAAAACTATCTAAATAGAAAAAGGGGGCAGTTGCCCCCTTTATTTTATACTCGTTTAATTGATCAAGGTGCGCAGGCGCTGCCATAGGCAGATAAAAAGACGAGTAGATCGCTAGACCCAACAGTGCCGTCTTGGTCGATGTCGCCATCACATGTTTCACATGACCCATCGTCTTCTAATGCCAGTGGAGAATAGTTTGATGCCAACGGGTTTGTACATCCGAAAAAGTAGAAGAAATAACCGTAGGTGCAATTCACATCAAAAATATCACAGCATGATGATTCATTATTGATGACTTCAGTTGCAATTGCTGCTGAAACATTGATCAAAATAACTGCATCAGGATCTAAAGCCAAGGCTGGACAGCTTTGAATTAGCAGAAGAGCGTCATATTGATTTTGACACAATTGATCCCAAGAATTGTTGCAACAAAAAGAATCACTTGCAATTACTTCTTGAAGTAAAAGGTCATCAGAAGGGTACGGTGGCGGACTAGCAGATGCGTAAGAGGCACAATCAGCAGTTACAGCAGCTTGATATTCAGCTTCACAAATGTCATCCCAACCGTTCGAGCAGCAAAAACTATCATCGTTCATAACGATTTGCAAGTATATGTCTGATGAAGGGTAGGGCGGTGGCGATGCTCCGGCATAACTCGGACAATCGCCAACCAAAGTATTAAACTCATCTTGGCATATAGCGTCCCAACTTGATTCACAGCAGAAAGTGTCAGACGAAATTACGCTGATAAAGAAGATATTATCGAAGCCATATGGACTGCTACCATTGGTTACTGTAATGCAATCAAGTCCACTAAAAATTGCATCATATTGATTCTGACAAGTAGCGTCCCACATGACATTGCAGCAATATCCATCCAATGCAAAAACTTCTTGCATGATGGCGTCATATTCTGGGTATGGAGCTGAACCGCTTAATACGGTCGCACAGCTAGCGCCACTTACATAGTTAGCAGGTATGCCGCGTGCAATGTATTGCGTCATGCCCGGCATTCTCGGTGTTTCAATTGGCATCTCCTCAGCATTTCGCGTTGCTGTTGGCGTGCCCAAAGAAATCGAAGCGATTTGTTGTTGGATTTCCAATTGGTCGGTATAGTAATCTTCACAGATGCTCGACCAAGGGTTGGAACAACATTCTGGGTGATCTGTAATTACTTGTCGATAATTTCTGTCGTTTTGCTGATGCGGAGCACCATTCTTACAGAATTGGGCGTTCATGAGCAAGCTAAAGCCCACAAACGCGGTGGTTAAGAGAGTTTTCATTGTATTCAGATGATTTTGGTTTCCTGTAAGGTAATTAAAATAATCCGAATAATATTGAAAATCAATAAGATAAGTAATAAAACTGCCGGGCTAGGGTATATATGCTTGAATCAATCAAGTATTTGTACGGCGAGTGATCTTAGTTTATTCACCACTGTGGCTCTCGAGAAATGTTCTGTAGCGAATTTCTGACCTTTTAGTCCGAGGTCAAGTCGTCGCTGTTTGACCAATAGCTCTGTGATCTTCCGTTTGAAGGTTTCACTATCACCGGGGTTGTAGAGCAAGCCGTGATTACCAAATCCCAATATTTCTGGCGTACCCGATGCGTTCGTGCCCACCACGGGCAATCCTGCAGCCATGGCTTCAATGGTCACCATCCCGAAGGTTTCTCCCTGCGACGGCATGATGAAGACGTCCATAGCAGCGTAGGCGGTTTCTATATCCGTTCTGAACGGACTAAAAACGACATGGTTTTCAGTGCCTAATACTTTTGGTAGGGATTTTAAGAGATTGAGGTAATCTTCTCCCTCGTTTCGTGTTGGTTCTCCGACGATTAGCAGGTGAAGCGGATGTCCGTCATTCACCAATTCCGCATGTGCTCGGATCACAAATTCTTGTCCTTTTAGTGGGTCAATCCTTCCAACAACACCCAAAACGATGGCATCTTTCGGAATTCCGAAAATGTCTTTGGCCATCGCGCTGGGAATGAGGTTTTGATATTTTTGAGTGTCGATTGAAAGCGGTACAATGGCGATTCGCTCTTCCGGAAAGCGTGTCCGTTTCTTTACTTGTTCAGCAAGGAATTGCAGTGTCGATATCCACAAATCGATGCGTCTAAATCGCATGGTATGGAAAATATCTCTTTTATCAATTCCCAGTTGCATGGCTTGCTGATAAACCAGTTTGGCATGTCCATTTAAACGCACAGCCAATCCACACGTATCAATATCCCGTGTATCGCGAATCCAAACGATATCTACTTTATGCTTTTTGAACTGCCCCGCCAAACGCAGAGCCTTTCCAAAAGCAAAATACTTTCGGTGGCGGGGGATGGTGATAACGGCGAGACTCGTTTTCTCGGCTGCTTCATGCAATGGCGAATTTTCAACACACCACAATGTTGTTTTGAACGACTCGTTCGACATCCATTCTGCGTACCGCAGGATGTTCATTTCTAGTCCGCCCCAACTCACAGAGCTGCAAACAAATGCGATGTGCTTTTGGGAAGAATCCACTACTTACCGAAAACAGTCTCTAAGAATGTCAATTGCTCGTCGGTAAGCACCTTTAGGGTTATGCCTGATGAGTTGATTTCTCCGTTTTGTTCGCTGAGTAGGCTAAGGAATTTTTCTTCAGCACACAGGGTGAAGACACCGCCTTCGTGTTTTTTCATCAGCTCCATGATGCAGTTTGAACAGTTACCATCGATAGGAATGAAGACCATTTTTCCGTTTTCAACTTCTGTAACTTCAAACGGACGAGCACCAGTAGAGATTTTGCAAAACTCTGTTCTGTGCGCAACACCCCACGTTGTTTGAACGTGAATCGGATCAACAAAGGTTGGATGAATAGGGAAGAGTTTCTCCCACGATTCAACGGGTAATAAGTTGATACTCACCCTATCTACACGTGGCATGAAATACAATCCCGGTTCGGTGGGTTTGTTGTACGTGTATTTCAAACTGTCGATATCACGCACGGTGAAGTTGTTCACTCCA
>JANRAA010000164.1:18499-25071 GCA_030728235.1 Flavobacteriales bacterium | reverse complement strand
CTACAATGGTCTGAAGTGCTGTTGCTGCAATGCCGCAGGCAACAGTAGCTATCCAGTTGCGAACGATGGTGTACTCGGTAGCACAATCAGTAGTTTCTATTTGCTCGAACGACTCAACAAGTGTGTTGTTGCAGTCATCTTCAGCTACTAAAATCTGCATTTCTGGCACCTGCAAACAGTTTATAACCATATCGGCAGGTGCTGAGGTAAACACGGGTGAGCTGACATCTGTTATAGTAACTACTTGGGTATGTTGAACGGCATTGCCACAATTGTCGGTAGCTGTCCATATCCGCGTAAGCGTCTGAACACAACCCGGTGCGCCCCAAATTTCTTCCAACACTACTTCTACTCCACTGCAATTATCAATCGCTTGAACTGCAGGCGCTTCAGTAAATGTTTCACATGTCACTGCCTCATCGGCAGGATATAAACTAAGCGTTGGTGCTACGTTATCGTTCACGAAGATGCTTTGTACGGCAGTGGCTTCGTTTCCGCATTCGTCGGTAGCGATGAATACACGGCGTATCTCAAACGGACAACCACCGGCGATGATTTCTTCTACCATTTCGATGGTAACACTCGCTGCACAATTGTCTGTAGCGATTGCCATTTCAACTGCTGGAATAGCTCCACAATCAACAGTGGTATTCGCAGGAACAAATGTAAATGTCGGCGCTACATTGTCTGTAATGGTAATGGTTCTCATGGCTGTTGCCTGATTTCCACACGCATCAGATGCTGTCCACACTCTGGTTATGATCTGAGAACATCCATTGGTTTCTGTGTATTGGAAGAAATTCACTTGCGGCGCTCCACTGCAGTTGTCGAGGGCTCCCACTTGAGCCACACCAGGAATCGGATCATTGCAACCGATAACTACGTTGTCTGGAACACCAATAAATACTGGTGCTGTATTGTCTTGAACGTAAATCAACTGGGTTAAGCTGGTTCCATTTCCACAGGCATCAAGTGCATTGTATGTGCGGCTTATGATATAGCTACAACCAGTTCCGATTTGGGTATCTACAACAGTCAATGAAGTTTGTCCGCCACATGCGTCAATGGCTACAGCATTATTTGGTGAAGGAATGTTGTTGCAAGACACAAATGTATTCGGACCTACACCAGTGATTACTGGAGGTGTGGTATCGATCACGTGAATGATCATGGTAGCTTGCGCTGAATGTCCGCACAAATCGGTAGCTGTGTATCTACGCTCGATATCATACGTGCATCCCATTCCCATTATAACATCTTCAGAAATGATAGACACTGAATTCCCACAATCATCGATCACCTGTGGCAGCGGAAGTGCGCCAACGTTCGAACATTCAACGGTCATTTCAGCTGGTACGTTGACAAAAATCGGTGCTTCGGTATCTTCCACTTGAATTGACTGCGATACGATGGTCGTGTTACCACAGTCATCACTGGCGATCCATGTGCGGATGATGGTGTAAAAACACCCGCTTCCAACAATCGACTCGTTCATGGTTATGGCCACGTTGTCGTCGCAGTTATCCGAAACATCGGGTGTCGGCATATCTGGTATTGAATTACAAGTCGCTTGTGTATTTGAAGGAATACCAGTTAGCAATGGCGGTTCGTTGTCTTCTACGAAGATGGTTTGCGTTACTGTAGCTGTATTTCCACAGGCATCGGTAGCTACCCATGTTCTGAAAATGTTCGGACATCCGCCGCTACCCACAGTTTGTGAGTATGAGATGCTTACTTCTGAACAGTTGTCGGTAGCAGTGAGCACTGCCGGTTCTGGCAGATTACCACAATCTGCAGTCTCGTCTTGTGGTATGTAGTCGAAAACCGGCGCTTCATTGTCTGATACGGTGATGATTTGCGACTGCACAGCTACGTTTCCACAGGCATCGGTCGCAGACCAACTTCTGATGATTTGGTAGTTGTTCGGACAACTTCCAGGGTATGTAGTTTGGCTGAAAACGAGCATCACAGCTACATCGCAGTTATCAGTAACTGAAACCTGCGGAGCAGATGGAATAGCGTCACCACAGTTCAAAGAGATGGATGCTGGCACACCAGTAATTACTGGACTAACATCATCAACATATGAAACGATCTGTGTTGCTGTTGAGGTATTACCACAATCGTCAGTAGCCGTCCATACGCGCTGTAACTCATCACCGCACTCTCCATTCAATGAAATCTCTTCAAAAGTGATGGTAACGTCAGAACACAAGTCGGTAGCTACTGCGTCGATAAGCTCGGCTGTTTCTCCGCATGTAATCGCTACATCGGCAGGCACAAATGTGAATACCGGTGCTGATTGGTCGATTATGTTCAATAGCTGAACAAAAGTTGCTGTGTTGCCACAGATGTCGGTAGCTGTGTAAGTACGTTCGTATGTTTCTTGACAAACCGCAGCGCCAGCGCCAACAAAAACGTCTGTAAAGGTTAATTCAACAGCAAACAGGCAGTCATCAGCAACAGAAACGAGCGATTCATTGCTTGAATCTGAACATTCAATAGACAAAACAGGATCTCCTGTGATAACTGGAGCTGAGGTATCGTTTGCAATTAATGTCTGCGTCGCGGTAGAAACATTTCCACACATATCTGCTGCTGTCCATGTCCGAACGATTGTGATCTCACACCCTTGTACCGAAAACACTTCATCCATGAAAACGGGCACACTGCCTTCGCAAGCATCAATAGCCGTTACAGTTGCGACATTTTCAATATCGTTGCAAGAAGCAACACCATCGGCTGGGACACCGTTAAAAACTGGTCCTTCGCCATCTACCCAAGTAACCAATTGAGAGGCTACTGAAGTATTTCCACAAGCATCTGTTGCAGTCCAGGTGCGCTGAAGCACCGCACAGTATTCCACATCATCAATCCATACTTCGTTCAAGCTGAGTGAAACAGCGCCACACTGGTCGGCAACAACAGGTGATTGCACTGGCACATCGGTGCCACAATCAACCACAATATCTTGAGGAACTTCTTCAAAAACAGGAGCTTCGTTATCTGACACATGAATGGTCTGCGTAACGATGGTTGTGTTTCCACAGGCATCGGTAGCTGTCCATGTGCGCAACAAATCATAGTCGCAACCGCTTCCGATCACTGATTCGTTTGAATTAACAGAAACAACAACCGAACAAGCATCGGTAAAAGTTACCGCAGCCATTGAAGGAATGGCATCACAAGAAACGGTTGCATCGGCAGGCGCGTTATCTGCTACTGGGCCTTCATTGTCTTCAACCAAGATCTCTTGTATCAAGATTTCTGAGTTCCCACAAAGGTCAGAAGCCGTCCATGTGCGTACGATCAGTTGTCCGCAATCGAGCGCTGAGCTCACTTCATTGAAAACAACAGTTGGTGCACCGCAGTTGTCGGTTGCTTGGACGTCGGCTGCCGGAATGGCATCACCACATTGCAAAACCAAGTTTTGAGGAGCATTGGTGAATACAGGAGCCTGGGTATCAATAACAGTAATGTATTGAATGTGGGTGGTGACGTTTCCACAAGGATCAGTCAACGTGTAAGTGCGTTGAATGGTTGGCTGACAAGCTCCAGAGAACTCTTCGTCAGTAACGGTCATAGTAACTTCGTTGGTGAAGCAACCATCTTCGTATTCAATGCCTGCTTCTGGTATCTGTCCACATTCTACAGTAACATCTGCTGGAGCATTTAGTACGATTGGAGACGAATTGTCTTGCACATAAACCGTTTGGTTTAAAGTAGACTCATTTCCACATGCATCCACGGCAGTGATAAGAATTTCGTATGCCAAAGCGCAACCTGAGAAAGATGCACAAGCAAGGTTTCCATTGTCTGTTGATCCATCGGTGTAGTTTTCGTTCAACATCGTTAGCGACTCATTCAATTCTGAAAGATTCGCAGCTACGCATCCGCCAATGGCTTGATTCGCGAATGCCAACAATTGATTTACACTCCAACCAGTGTGTGGTCCGTTGGTAAAAAACAAATCACCGAGCGACAAACCAGAAGCGCCGAAGTTCGCGTCATACGCATCAAATCCGGTAGATAGTGTTGCTGCCACAAGTTGACCAGCAAGCACGTTACTATATGCCCCTCCTGGATTCACAAGTGCCCCATTCAAAGCTGAAGGCGTGCTGCCAGATGGCAAGAAATCGCGCACAGCCTGAGCAGTAGTCAACGACAGGGTATTCGGGCCACACCCGATGGTTAGTCCGTTCGGAAAGGCTGCGTTGAAATTTGCATTGAGGTATTCACCGGGATTGTTACCATTCGGATTGGTTCCCCAGCCACCTTGGGTCTGCGTGCGCAATTGTCCGGTGGTACAATCAGAAGCCATGTATGAATCCAAGACATCAATTGAAACAGCTACGTCAGAACAATTGTCGGTAGCCACAGCAGCAGTGTTCAACATAAACTCACAATCTGTAGTAACAGTCGCCATAGGAAATATCACCGGAGCGATTTCATCTACGACAGTGATGTTTTGCGTGCACGTTGCTTCATTGCCATTGGCATCAACGGCAGTCCATGTGCGGACAATTGACAACGGACAATCACCTCCAGTTGAAGCATCGGCGTATGATAGATCGAAGGATTGTTCACAGTAAATGATTGGAGTTCCAGTCACAATTGGGTCATAAGCTCCATCGATGCAATCAACAGTGATGTCGACAGCACAGTTCAAAACAGGAAGGTCTTCACATCCACCTTCAAGGTTAAAATCTCCGTGGTTTGAGACCGAATTCCCGTTTATGGTGCCAGTATAATCGAACCAGCAAGAAAGTCCAGGCTCTTGGTTTTTATCATTCGCCGCGATACCCACTTGAAGTCCGTATGTATAATCAGATGGACGATGCGTAGCATTCAACAAACTTCCGTCGTAGCTACCAGTTCCAATAAGTACATTCTCTTTGTTTGGATCCATGATATAGTAATCCCACGTCGTGTAATAGTTACCAACGATAGACGCTGTTCCTTTCCAGCTGCGACCAAGGGCAGACCATTCAGACCAGTTCATTCGCCCAGTAAACCAGTAATCTACATAAAAGCCATATGCAGCATTGGTCATATTGATGCAGTTACCATACATGTGTGCTGTACCATCTTCGAAAACATCGAAATGTCCGCCATCGGCATCGAATTCAAAGTTTTCAAGCACACCATTTGGCAAGCTTGGCAGCCAAAGAGAGCGGAAAGTAGAACCGTAACCGTCGATAAAACAGTTCGATTGCGGACAAGTCTCTGCAGAGGCGTTACCACCTGATTGAAAAGCTCCAGCGGCATGGTTTTCAGCCACTTCGTTGGCAGATAATGCACGGCCGTAGGCGGCTACCAAATAAACAGTGCCTAACCATGGGCGGTCGGCATCGATTTCATTTCCAATTGCCAGGCGGTAGTTATCGTACCAATTTGAACAGTTTCCTGAACGTGTTCCCGATTTAGCTTCCACACCATTGATGTACATTTTCTCAGCGCCATTTGATGAGCGCGTGTACACAACATGTTGAATTTGAGAATTTGAAGTGCTACCAGAGGCCGTTGTCAACATTGGATTTCCAGCCAGGTCAGTTGATGCGGTGCGCATTCTCACCCCGTATGCGTTGTTGTTTTGAGTCAACATCAAATTTGCCTCAGAGGCACCGTGAGACATCGTTACAATACGCGCAGGTCCGCTTTGAGAATTGTTTGTTGGCTTCACCCAGGCTTCAAGCGTCACCTCGTTGGATGCAGAAACTGCATTGTAGATGTCTTGAGCTTGGTACAATGAGCGAATGATGGTAGGTTGCATAAAGCGGATTCCACCACCAGCTTGCCATTCCACCTTCGATGGATCTTCGATCTCCAGCACTGATGGAAAACCAACGCCAGATACATCGTGCACGAAATCACCATTGCCTTCAGCGAAAGTGTAAAGGTCAAGGAGGCCTTCTGTTACGCGAGATTGTCCGAAAATTTGAACACCCGCAAACAGGAATATCAGAATTGGGTATAGATTCTTCATCAGAGTTAGGTTAGGTTACTCGTCCTGATGAGAGAAATTAGATTTAATTGTCGCAGTTTACCGGCTGCTAACTAACTCTTACGGAAAGACCGAGAAATAAGTTTTTGAAATTCGACACAAAACAGAATATAATCGACGAATCACGAAATACCCCAAATGAATGATTTAATCTCATCCAAATCCTACAAGAAAAGTAGAAACAACAGAACTATAAACCAGTTACTCGAGGTGGATGAGAAGTCCTTCACCTACTCTATCTACATCCACTTCACCGGGAGATCCTTTGAAATAGGTATTTCCACGTGCTCCAATTCTCGCAAATAGATAGTCTGAAACCCACAGATGCATGTTATTGATGCTGTTGTTGTTTGTCAGCAGGACATTTCCTCGGTAGTTCGAAGCGTCAAAAACACCTATCCCTTGGTTAAAGAACTTCGCTTTGCTGCCGTATCCTTCAATTTGAATATCAGAGACACCGGTGTGTACGTATACATCAAGCGAATCGCCGGCATGGCGGATGAATAGGTCACCGGCTCCGTTGCGCACTTCACAGCTCAGAAAAGACGTCTTTAGCGTGTCGCGAAAC
>JANRAA010000164.1:4280-18489 GCA_030728235.1 Flavobacteriales bacterium | reverse complement strand
ATACCAAACGTTCCAACATCGGCGCAGCCACCACCACCTTCATGCGAATACCTAAATCGCGCACCCAATTGCAAGTGCTGGTGTTCGATATGGAAAGTGAGCCATTCGAAAACTCAGTTTCAATTTCATTGATAAGGTTTTTAGGACCGAATATTTTTACCGATGGCACAGCATCGACCACAACCTCGACCTCTATCAAATCATTGATTTCGAGCTCTGTGATGTCTGACTCAAACAGTCGCAACTCTTCGCTATCATTGCCTGCCGATTTGAAACAGTCGGGAGCTGTTGGACGGTTGCATCCGATCAGGAGCGCTGCAAAAGACAATATATAGGCAAAGCGAATCATGCTTCTTTTTTGGCCCTTTCCCAGTATACATCCATTTCTTCCAACGACATTTCACCCATCACTTTGCCATCCTTTGCGCTTTCAGACTCTAAGAATTTAAAGCGCTTGATAAATTTTTTGTTCGTTTTTTCGAGCGCGTCGTCGGGGTTAATGCCTTTGAAGCGTGCAAAATTGATCAGAGAGAAAAGTATATCACCAAATTCATCTTCTACCTTGTCTGACTTGAGGTCAGCCTCATGTTTGAACTCCGCCAACTCTTCATTCACCTTATCCCAAACCTGATCTTCATGATCCCAGTCGAACCCTACGCCCCGGGCTTTGTCTTGAATACGGATAGCTTTCACCAGCGATGGCAACGAAGAAGGGACGCCTTCCAGCACCGACTTCTTACCTTCTTTGAGTTTGATTTTTTCCCAATTGGCTTTTACTTCGTCTTCACCCGATACGATTACATCACCATAGATGTGAGGATGACGTTGAATGAGCTTATCGCAGATAAAATTTAGAGAATCAGCGATGTCGAAATCACCCGTTTCACTGCCAATTCTCGCGTAGAAAACCATGTGCAGCATGATGTCGCCAATCTCCTTTTTCACCTCTTGAATATCACCTTCCATGATGGCATCGGTGAGCTCATAAGTCTCCTCAATGGTCAGATGGCGCAGGGAATCCATGGTTTGTTTCATATCCCACGGACATTTTTCCCTCAATTCATCCATGATGATCAGTAGGCGTTCAAATGCCTTTAGCTTATCTTGCATGCTATTCATAGCATCAAAGATACATTATCCCTTGGGCAGCTACATCCCCCATCGCATTTTCACGACACTTCTCGTGTTGATTTTTTTTGCTTCCGGGTCATTGAGCGCCCAGCAATCGCTGTTTTTTAATGCCAGCGGAGGCTTTATGATACCCCACCGAGAAGAGATTCGCGGATTGGTTACTTCTCATTCGAAAGGATTTGAAGTTGGTGCCATGTGGAATACCGATGGCAGCAAGACATGGCATCAACGATATGACCATCCCTTGTGGGGCTTAGAAGGTTACTTTTCTGACCTGGGCAATGAAGCATTGGGAAAGCAAGGAGCGCTATCAATCTTCACCCGACTGCCCAGTTTCCGACGTCCACATTTCTCTGCTTATTGGCATTTTGGCATCGGCGCAGGATACAGCAATGCCACGTGGGATTTAGAAACCAACAACAAAGGCATTGTTTTGGGTTCTCATATCAATACAACATTGAGTTTAGGTTACTACACGGAGATTTGCGTTGGTGAGAAGCTCTCGTTAACTGCAGGCATTCGCATGACACATTTATCGAATGGTGCTGTCGTGATGCCAAACTTAGGGACAAACAATGCCGCACTTTCATTGGGATGTCGGTATTCAATTAAAGATGAGGTAGTTAGCAGCACTCGCCCCAACATCCCCGCTGTACGCGGGATGCAAATAAACATTGGGTACGCCGCGGGGATTCGTCAGAACCAACCTGCAGGTGGGCCAACACACCTTGTGCATACCCTTAGTGTTGCGGGCGCCTACCGGTTCAACTACAGCTCATCTGTTTTGTTCGGATCCGACGTCTTTTACAACACCAGCATTCGACCGTTTCTCATTCGCGACAACGGCTCATACACCCCTTCAGACCTTGTGCAAATGGGCTTGTTTGCCGGCTATTCACAGCATTTTGACCGCATGGAATTCAGGATCATGGCCGGATATTATTTGAAGAATGCGTACAGTGGCAACGGCAGTTTGTACCACCGATTTGGATTTCGATACCGCATTACGGACCACTTGATGGCGCAATTGCATTTGAAGACCCACTTTGCGAAGGCCGACTACCCAGAGATTGGAATAGTTTGGTTTAGAGGCCGTTAGGCGCCTTTAATGCTTTCTTGTTTGCATTGCTCTTGCGGACGAGCGCCGCACACCGAGCAGTTTGCACCTTCTTCTTTAAGCAAAGGATTGTTGCTCGCGCAAGTGCCTGCGAACTCACCATCTTTTTTCACAAGAAGTTTTATAGCTATACCTGCGAAAGCCAAGGCTAGCAGCGCAATTGTGAGAAGAGCTAATTTCATGCTACAAAGGTATAAAAGAAAGCATCAAGAAGGTTCATGGCTCACGTCTTCGTAAACAGTTTTTAACGCCTCCGACATCCAAACCTTCGTTGTCCCGTTGTCGTCGTAGATCAACATGGCATGCATGTTCAGCAGCGGATTTTCATCGAGAAAAGCGATTGTTTCATCAAGTCCCATCACCATGAATGCCGTTGCATAAGCATCAGCCATCATCGCATTTGTCGCCATTACGGTTACTGAGAGCAAAGAATGATCTACAGGGTAGCCTGTCCGCGGATCGATCGTGTGTGCGAGCTTTTTACCATCTTTCTCATAAAACTTGCGGTAGTTACCGCTTGTGGCCAAAGCCATATTGAACACCTTCAAAACACCCTGCGCGATGTGTTCATTGCTTTCGATTGGTTTATCGACAGCGATGCGCCAAGGAATGCTATCCGTGTTCACCCCCTTGCAGATCAGTTCACCACCGATTTCGACCATATAATCGTCTATTCCTTTGCGGTGGAGATAGTCGCTAACAAGATCAACAGTGAACCCTTGAGCGATTGCATTGAAATCCACTTTCACACGCGGATCTCCTTTCCGAATCTGCGTTTCCTCGTATGTATACGTGTTTACGTACACCTCTATCATATCGAAGTTCGCCGGAATCATACCTACGAAAGGCAAAATACTATCTACACCTGCTGGTGTAGCGTTCTCCATATTTTTCAAACCGAAGCCCCAATATTCTACCAGCGGACGAACAGTAGGATCAAAAGCACCGTTGGTTTTCTTGAACAGTTCGTAGCTTACATCGAATAAAATGGAGAAATAGCGTGTTGAATCAATGAAAGCGAAAACCGTGTCGGTACGGTTGTGATCATTCATCCGATTGATCAGACTTCCCTCTACCCACAAAGAAAGATCGCCATCTACCCTTTTGAAGATCGAATCCAAAGCCAGAGAGTAATCAACTGTATCGCGATAGGTAACCGTAAAAGTTGTCCCTTGCGTTTCACCAGATATCGTTACAAACTCATCGGCAATTGATTTATCCGCCGTAGGCGAACAAGCTATAAAGGCCGAGATAGATAGAAATGCGAATATTTTTTTCATGGGAGAAAAGTAAAAAAAAGAGCCAACATCATTTGAAATTGGCTCTTTGAAAGATTGTTATAGACCTCGATTAACCACCGAAATCATCGAATGCAACGTTTTCAGGTGGTACACCCCAGTCGTCACACATTTTAATTACCGCTTGGTTCATCATCGGAGGACCACAGAAATAGAACTCGATATCTTCAGGAGCCTCGTGATCTTTCAAGTGGTGCTCGATAACTGCGTTGTGAACGAATCCTAGGAAACCATCACCTTCAGTATCATTGATGTCTTTCTTTGTTTTCCAGTTATCTTCAGGAAGAGGCTCACTGAGGACCACGAAGAATCTAAAGTTTGGGAACTTCTCTTCGAT
This sequence comes from Flavobacteriales bacterium, assembly GCA_030728235.1. Classification (GTDB taxonomy): domain Bacteria; phylum Bacteroidota; class Bacteroidia; order Flavobacteriales_D; family Sanyastnellaceae; genus RI-182. The sequence continues at coordinate 14,606 of JANRAA010000164.1, read as the reverse complement.
CGCCTTGAAATCATCGAGGTAGAAAAGCTCGCGCTTTGAGCGACCACCGTAGTAGTACGTCACCTTACGACCTGTTTTCAACGTGTGAAACAAGTGGAAAAGGTGTGAGCGCATTGGAGCCATACCAGCCCCACCACCGATGTAAACCATTTCAGAACCTGTGTCTTTGATGAAGAATTCACCGTACGGACCAGAGATGGTGCACTTATCGCCAGGTTTGCAACCGAACACATAAGACGAGCAAACACCTGGGTTTACTTGCATCCATGCATTGCGAGCGCGATCCCAAGGTGGCGTTGCAACACGAATGTTCAGCATAACGATGTTCCCTTCAGCAGGGTGATTCGCCATTGAATATGCGCGAACGATGTCTTCATTGTTCACCATTTTCAGATCCCACAATCCGAATTTATCCCACTCATTGCGGAATTCTTCAGGGTTCTTGTGGTGATGCGGGTGAGCTGTGATGTCGATGTCTTTAAAGTTCACAGTGATCTTTGGAACATCGATTTGGATGTAACCACCAGCTTCGAAGTGCATGTTTTCGCCAGCAGGAAGTTCAACAACGAACTCCTTGATGAACGATGCCACGTTGTAGTTTGACTTAACGGTACACTCCCACTTCTTGAGACCAAATACCTCTTCAGGAACTTGGATCTCCATGTCTTCTTTCACCTTCACCTGACAGCCTAGGCGCCAGTTTGCAGCGATTTCTTTACGAGAGAAGTGAGGTTCTTCAGTTGGCAGAATGCTACCACCACCAGAGCTAACCTGGCAACGGCATTGCACACAGGTACCACCACCACCGCAGGCCGATGGAAGGAAAATTCCAGCATTACCCAGCGTGTTGAGTAGAGAACTACCTCCATCTACTTCAATGGTTTTTTCACCATTGATGCTAATTTTAATTTTTCCACTTGGTGACAATTTCGCTTTAGCGAAAAGCAGCAAACCAACCAGCAGAAGGATAACTGCGAGGAAGAAAGCTATTGTCAGAATAACGGTACTAGTCATAATTGTATCGTTCTGATTCGTTTAAATATCAATTCCCATAAAGCTCATGAACGCGATCCCCATCAAACCAGTGATGATGAACGTGATACCCAGACCTCTGAGAGGCGCTGGAACATGAGAGTAACGTATTTTTTCGCGGATAGCAGCGATAGCGATGATTGCCAACCACCAACCCACACCCGAACCGAGTCCGAATACAGTAGCCTGGCCAATATCGGTGTACTGACGTTCCTGCATGAAGAGCGCTCCACCCAAGATTGAACAGTTCACAGCGATCAGTGGCAAGAAGATACCGAGTGCGCCATACAGTGCTGGAGCAAATTTCTCTACAATCATCTCTACCAATTGAACGATAGATGCGATAACCGCGATGAACATGATAAAGCTCAAGAAGCTAAGATCCATGGTAGCGTATTCAGCTCCCATCCAAGTCAAAGCACCTTCTTTCAACACATAGTTTTCAAGCAAATAGTTGATAGGAACGGTGATACCTAGAACGAATATTACCGCTAGACCAAGACCCATTGCTGTTTTCACAGTTTTCGAAACTGCGAGGTAAGAACACATGCCCAAGAAATAGGCGAAGATCATGTTCTCAATAAAGATACCCTTTACGAATATATTGATGTATTCCATGTTTTCTTGAGATTAGTGTGATTCGATAAGTTTCGTGTTGCGAGAGCGCTGGATCCAGATGATTACACCAACTACAACCAATGCCATTGGAGGCAAGATCATCATGTTGTTGTTTTCGTAGAAACCACCATTCCCAATAAACCAACCCTCAGGAAGGAACTTCACCTGACCCATTCCTGGGAAAGAGATCGCACCTGATCCGAAGATTTCGCGAACGACAGAAACAGCTAGGAGAATCCAAGCATATCCCAAACCGTTACCGATTGCATCGAGGAATGAAGGCCCTGGCTTGTTAGCCAAAGCGAACGCTTCAAGACGACCCATGATGATACAGTTCGTGATGATCAAACCAACGAATACCGAGAGTTTCTCTGAGATATCTGGCAAAAATGCTTTCAACACCTCGTTCACAATGATTACCAAAGCCGCAACGATCACCAACTGAACGATGATACGGATACGATCAGGAATACCGTTGCGCATGAGTGAGATGATGATGTTACCACCAATCAACACGAACAATACCGATAGCGACATAATAACCGCCTGCTGCACCTGCACTGTAATTGCAAGGGCAGAACAAATACCAAGTACTTGAACCGTGATCGGGTTTGAATCGTTGAGTGGATCTGAGATCAACTTTCGATTCTTCTTAGAGAACAAAGGCTCTGACTTCTTCTCTACAATTGCTTCTTGTACTTCACTCATCGTTGTGCACGTTGGTTGTTAACACTTTCAAAATACTTGATGTAGACCTTCAAAGTGCGGTTTATCATTTCATCAACACCCTTTGAAGTTACTGTTCCACCTGTAATACCATCTACACTGTGCTCATTGGTTGGAGCACCGCCTTTTACAACACTAAACACCGTTTCCGACGAAGTGTTCAAAGTTTTGTTTTCAAATTTCTCTTGGAAGAAAGACTCTTTGATCTCAGCACCCAAACCAGGTGTCTCTGTTTTGTGATCGAACTTCGCTCCGTAGATCGTCTGCTTGTCGTCTTTCAAAGCTACATAGCCCCAAATCGGACCCCAAAGACCAGTTCCAACGACAGGAATTACGTACAGTACTTCACCGTCTTTGTTGCATTTGAAAAGAGGAAAGCTAACAGGAGCAGCTGCTAGACGCTTCGCCATTTCTTCTTGGTTTTTGCCCGACTCTTTTACGATCTTTTTCACATCAGCGCGGTATTCCTTTTGAATATCCACGTTGAACGGATCATTTTTGTCTGTTGCGTCAATCGCTCCTGACTTCGTATTCAAAACATCCCCATTGTAGTTGATTGCTACGCGCTCAACTACATATTGATCGAACATCTGAGCAGCGTTTTCACGTGTTGCCTTTACTTGGATTGCACCAAGAATGTCGATTCGCTTCTTATCCGCATCGTTCTTCGTCTGCAGTGGCTTAAGCGATTGCGATGTGATGGCCAAAGCCGCACCAACCACAACCACCATGACGGTTGAGAAGAGGAAAGTATATCCGTTGCTATTTTTATTTACTGCCATGATCTTAAGCTGTTTGCAGCGCTGAACGCTTCATTCTACGGTTAATATTCGCTTGAATCACATAGTGATCGATCAGTGGAGCCATAACGTTCATGAACAAGACTGCCATCATCACACCTTCTGGATAAGCACCATTGAAAACGCGAATCATAATCGACAAGAAACCGCCGAAGAAACCGTAAATCAATTTACCGGTTGCTGTTTGAGCTGCTGTAACAGGGTCGGTAGCCATGAAGACAAGACCGAACATGAAACCACCCATTACCACTTGGTGAAGCGGACTAACACCCATAAATGCGTTAGCACCTGCTAGGTTAAAGAGCCATCCCATGGTCAAACCACCGATTAAGAAGCTCAACATTATTCTCCAGCTTCCAATGCCGGTAAACAACAAAATAGCTGCTCCAATCAAACACGCCAAAGTAGATGTCTCACCGATACTTCCTGGTATCAACCCAAGGAAGCTATTTTCAAACGAGAACATCCCTCCTGGCTCGAACTGTGCCATGATGCCTTTCACCTCTGCTGAATCAGCTGCTTTACCTACTGTGTTTGCCAGGTGTCCGAGTGCTGTTGCCCCCGTGTGACCATCTACCAGCAAGCCTGCAGTTTTGTTAGCTGCTACATCGTGAATCCAGATCTCACCCGACATCTGTTTCGGGTATGCGAAGAAAAGGAACGCACGAGAAGTAAGTGCTATGTTCAAGATATTCATACCCGTTCCGCCAAATACCTCTTTACCAATGATAACGGCGAAAGCTGTAGCGATGGCAACCATCCACAAAGGAACGTCAACAGGCATGATCAGCGGAATTAGCATTCCAGATACCAAGAATCCCTCATTGATAGAGTGCTTGCGGATGCCTGCGAAAACGAATTCGATTCCCAGACCAACACCGTAAGACACAACCACAAGTGGCAGTACCTTCAATGCACCAACACCAAGTTTCGCCCACAAATCAGCCTCTTGGCCAATTGAAGCATAGTATTGGTGACCGGCGTTCCACGTCCCGAACAACAGACAAGGAACCAAAGCCAAGATCACCATAAACATGGTTCGCTTTAGATCAATACCGTCGCGGATGTGTGCTCCACTCTTGGTAACGTGACCGGGAGTGAAAGCGAATGTTTCTAAAGCGTCAAAAACCACCCAGAACTTGCTGAGTTTTCCACCTTCAGTGAAATTAGGCTTGAGCTTTTTGTCGATGAAATTGTGTAACCCTTTCAACGTATTTTGTTTTAATTCTGTGCTTAACTAAATTCTATGCGAGCTGTGTCCAACCCTTCGCGAATGATACGCTGAGCGTCGATTTTCGACGTGCATACATATTCACACAAAGCGAAATCCTCAGGTGCTACTTCGTAGATACCGAGTTTCTCCATTGCATCGAGGTCGTTAACGATGATCGACTTCAGCAATTGTACCGGGTAGATATCAAAAGGGAAAACCTCTTCATACTGACCAGTTACTACAAATGCGCGCTCTTCACCGTTGCTATTTGTGTTCAGCTTAAACTTCTTCGATTTCGGCATCAACCATGTCGGGAAGCTCCGAGAAATCGAATACTTGTCGAAACCTAGTCCGAGCCAACCTGTGGTCAACAAAAACTGTGGTTCAGTGCCTTCAGGAATACATGTTACTTGATGACTGAAATAGCCCAAGTAACCGTCGGCAGAAGAAGTCTCCCCTGTCAACACGTTTCCGTTGATCACCCGCACATTGCCTTCGCTTAGTTGTCCACTTAACATATCAGACAACTGCGCTCCCACTGTGGTGCGGTAATATTTCGGTGCTTTCACCTCGCTACCAGTAAGTGCCACAACGCGTGTGAAGTCTACCTTACCCGTTTTCAAGAATCGGCCAATGTTTGCAACATCTTGCGGATCAACGTACCATACAACCTCACCTTTGTTGATCGGGTCGATGTGGTGAATTTGCACACCAACGTTTCCAGCTGGGTGTGGTCCACTCACCTCATGCAACGTCGCCTTTTGAATGCCGGTAAGAGCTGAACTACCCTTCTTATATGAAAGGTGTACAGGCTTGCCAGCGGCAAGGATGTTGAGGGCGTTGATACCTTCTTGGAAGTTTTCAATTTCGCCGTTGAGAACGAAATCTGGATCTGGAGCAAGCGGAGAACTATCGAAACCACTAACGAAAATCGCTTTTGGCGACAACGTTGGATCGGCTACAACAGCATACGGACGTTGGCGCAGAAAAGGCCATACCCCTGCCTCAAGCAAGATCTTGATTAATTCTTCCTTTTTTGTAGATGCAGCATTTTGATGCGAAAATGAACGATATTCGTTTGCGGCATCTGCTTTGATAAGCACGGCGAGGATGCGGCGTTTTTCACCACGAACAACTTCGCTCACCTCTCCGCTTACTGGAGAAGAGAACTTAATCGCCTCATTGTACTTGTCATGAAACAGCGCATCACCCGCAAGAACGCGGTCACCTTCTTTCACCATCATTCTCGGAATAACTCCGTGAAAATCTGGTGGTCGCACTGCAAATACGCGAGCTCTTTTGAGAGTCTCGAGGGTTTTCTCAGCCTCTCCTGCGAGTCTGATGTCGGTACCCTTCCGAATTTTAATACTATTCGCCATTTCGGGAAGTATCCTTTATTTTGGGCAGCAAAATTAACGAATTGTGCATCTGAAACACGGTCTTAAACTCCATTTATTAACAATTTAGAATGAATCCAGATAAACAACTTTTCACTTCACTAATATCAGTTACATCACTTGTACTTTCAGTATTTCTATGCATTTCTACCTCTGGAAAAACCATCGACAATTGCGTTGATAACTCTCAATTTTCGGAAACGTACTACGCCTTAAGCGATGAAAATTCAACGATTGAAGGCATCTATTCCGAAAACATTCACTCCGTCAGCTTCTATCCTGAAGGAGCACCATTGGTAAATCCATATTTAGCATTAAACAGTTCACAGGCCTTTGTGTTCTCTTTCGACGACCTAGATGGTGGCTATGAGAATTATTATTACCGTGTGCTGCATTGCACCCATGACTGGGAAATTTCAGACATGAATACGTCGGAATTCCTGCGTGGTTTCAACGATCAAAGTATTTCAGAAATAGATCAAAGTTTTGGCACACGCCAACCTTATACACATTACAGTTTCAGCTTTCCCAACGACATGGCACAACCAACGATTTCGGGAAACTATATTATCCAAGTTTATTTGGAAGGATACTCAGATTCACCTTCTATTATTAAAAGATTCGTCGTTTACGAAGAACTTACGCGTTTTCGTCCGCGCATTAAAGAATCAACAATCGTGAGCGAACGCAGATACCGCCAGGAAGTAGACTTCGACTTAATAAAAGCGGAGTATCCGATTTTTGATGCGTATGATGCTTTGAGCGTTGTCGTTTTGCAAAACAACAGATGGGACAACGCCATTTACGACTTGCAACCTGTGTATATCAAAGGCTCTGAATTCGTGTATGATTTTGATGAAGAGAACAACTTTGACGGTAACAATGAATTCAGGTGGTTCGATTTGAAAAGCTTGCGGTATGCCGCCCTTGGCACAGACAGTATTCGCGAACGAAAAGATGGTTGGCATCACTTTCTGACCCCTACGCCGCGTCGGACGTACGATGTTTATCGCACACAGCAAGACATCAACGGGAAATTCTTAATTCACAACGACGACTTCGACAGCGCGTTGGAATCGCAATATATACATGTGCACTTCTACCTTCAAACAGAGCGGCTATCAGCCCTCGATGAAGTATTTATTTTTGGAGCCCTTACAAATTGGGACTATCTGCCGCAGTCGAAAATGACCTGGAATGAACGCTCACAGCGCTACGAAGGACAGCTCTATTTGAAGCAAGGGTACTACAACTATGGCTTTGCTTTGAAGCAACGGGGCAAGACAGAAGGAGATCTAAAGTCATTCGAAGGGAGCCACAGTCAGACCCAGAACGACTACACCGTGATTGCCTATTACGCTGATCCTCGCGGGTATGACAGGGTAATTGGCATCTTGTTTACAGACAGTTTTAACAACTGATTCTGGAGTGATTTCAGATATTCGAAAGATGATTTTTAATTTCAGATAGAAATCAATCCTTCTTAAAAAATGAACATCGCTACGAAAACAGCCAATAGATTAGAAATTGCTTGTATTTTTGCGCGATGAATTTGGCAAAGCAGCTACATCACCCCATCTTCAAGTTGGTAGGACAAATCGCCGATGAGCAAGGCATACGCGCCTTTGCGATTGGAGGATTCGTTCGTGATTTACTGTTAAATCGCGACGTCAAAGACATCGACATCGTAGTTGAAGGTAGCGGAATTGAGATCGCTCAGGCGGCTGCTGCGAAAGCGGGAGTTCGAAAAGTTGTTACCTACAAGAACTTCGGCACTGCCATGTTTCGCTTTCAAGGTGCTGAAATTGAATTTGTAGGCGCAAGGAAAGAATCATATCGCCGCGAGTCGCGAAAGCCAATTGTTGAGAACGGCACCATTGAAGACGATCAGAAGCTTAGAGATTTCACCATCAATGCCCTTGCACTGTCGCTGAACGCTGAGAGTTTCGGTGAGATGGTTGACCCATTTGGCGGAGTTGTCGACCTAGAAGCGGGGTTGATACGCACGCCGCTTGATCCCGACATCACTTTTAGCGACGACCCATTGCGCATGATGCGCGCTGTGCGATTTGCATCGCAGTTGCGGTTCACCATACACCCAGAAAGCATTGATGCCATTTCGCGAAATCGAAAACGCATTCATATTGTTTCTGCAGAGCGTATTTCTGACGAGTTCAATAAGATTATCGCCAGCAAACGTCCGGGCAACGGCTTTAAAATGCTGTATCGCTGTGGACTATTGCAGGAGATTTTTCCGGAATTCATGCTCTTGAAGGGCATAGAAAAAAAGAACGGTGTGAGCCATAAAGACAACTTTTATCACACCATAGAAGTGCTCGACAACGTTGCTGCAGTGAGTGATAACTTGTGGTTGCGTTGGTCGGCCATTTTGCACGACATCGCGAAGCCTCAAACCAAACGGTATTACCCAGACCAAGGGTGGACGTTTCATGGACATGAAGAGCGCGGTGCGCGGATGGTGCCGCGGATATTCAAGCGCATGAAATTGCCTATGGACAATAAAATGAAGTACGTCCAGAAATTGGTTCAACTCCATTTACGACCTATTGCCTTAACCAAAGAAGAGATATCGGACAGCGCAGTGCGACGATTGTTGTTTGATGCAGGCGATGAAGTTGATGACCTCATGATCTTGTGCAGAGCCGACATCACTTCAAAAAATGAAGAAAAAGTGGCGCGTTATCTTCAGAACTACGACATCGTAAAGCAGAAGCTCATCGAAGTCGAGAAGAACGACAACGTACGTAATTTTCAACCCCCTCTTTCGGGAGAGTTAAGTATGGAAACCTTCAACATCCCGCCGTCGGCGGAAGTAGGCATGATCAAAAATGCCATCAAAGAAGCCATTTTGGAAGGCGACATCCACAACGATTTTGACGAAGCTTTCGCTTTCATGCTTGCGCGTGGAGAAGCGATGGGTTTAAAGAAGACAGCCTAACTTATTTAGACTGCTCCTTTGCCCATGTATCTTTAAGCGTCACCGTGCGATTGAAAACAGGTGCCCCGTCTTTGCTGTACTTCTCATCTACCGCGAAGTAACCGATGCGTTGAAACTGAAAACGATCACCCACTTTCGCATCGCGAAGGGCAGGTTCTACCTTGCAATTTTTCAGTATATGCAGCGAGTTCGGATTGAGAAACTCCATGAAATCGACGTCTTTATGTCCGTCTGGCGACGGATCAGCAAACAAACGATCATACAGTCTCACCTCAGCATCGAACGCATGTTCAGCACTAACCCAGTGCAGCGTTCCTTTGGCCGAAACACCAGATGTATCGCTGCCCGACTTTGAGTTTTCGTAATATTTCACGTGCACCTCTGTCACCTTGCCTTCAGCATCTTTAACATGATCTACATATTCTACAATGTAGGCCGATTTCAGACGAACTGCTTTTCCTGGAGCGAGGCGAAAGAACTTCTTCGGCGCATCTTCCATAAAATCATCTTGTTCGATATAGAGCACCTTTGAGAAAGGCAATTCACGCATTCCAGCTTCCGGATCTTCAGGATTGTTCTCCGTTGGGAGGTATTCCGTTTGATTTTCCGGGTAGTTTGTGATGACCAATTTCAGAGGATCGAGCACCGCCATCACGCGATCAGCGATTTTGTTCAAGTGATCGCGCACGCTGAACTCTAGCAAGCTCACATCGATGATATTGTTGCGACGTGCAACACCTACTCTATCTGCAAAATCGCGAATCGATTCAGGTGTATAACCACGACGGCGCAAACCTGCAATAGTAGGCATGCGCGGGTCGTCCCATCCTTCTACAACATTTTCTTCAACAAGCTTCAGCAAGCGACGTTTCGACATCACCGTGTAGTTCAGGTTGAGACGGGCGAATTCAAACTGACGGGTTGGGTATATTTCGAGGTTCTCAATGAACCAATTGTATAGTGGGCGGTGGACTTCGAATTCCAACGTGCACAGCGAGTGCGAGATGTTTTCGAGAGAGTCAGACTGGCCATGGGCAAAGTCGTACATCGGATAGATGCACCATTTATCTCCCGTGCGGTGATGGTGTGCAAATTTGATGCGGTACATCAACGGATCGCGCATGTGCATGTTCGCGTGCGACATATCGATTTTCGCACGAAGCACCTTCGAACCCTCAGCAAATTCGCCGTTTTTCATCCGTTCAAAGAGATCCGTATTTTCTTCTACCGAACGATCTCGGAACGGACTGTTTGTCCCCGCCTCGGTAGGTGTGCCTTTCTGCTTAGCTATCTCCTCAGCAGATTGGTCATCAACATAGGCTAACCCTTTAGAGATCAACTTTTGAGCGTATGCATATAACGTATCAAAATAATCAGAAGCAAAGAGCGCTTCGCCATCCCATTTGAAGCCAAGCCATTCGACGTCGCGTTTGATCGATTCAACGTACAACGTGTCTTCCTTCACCGGGTTTGTGTCGTCGAAGCGCAGGTTCGTCTTGCCACCATATTTTTGCGCCAAACCAAAATTGATACAGATCGACTTCGAGTGACCGATGTGCAAGAATCCGTTTGGCTCAGGAG
>JANRAA010000164.1:0-4270 GCA_030728235.1 Flavobacteriales bacterium | reverse complement strand
AATTCAAACCTTTTTGAAACAGACACGTATAAAGGTTTACGCCCCTTATTTTGGCTCAAGGCGTTTCTACCCGAAAGAAAGTTTAACCGATAGGAAAATCATTTCGTACTCTGAATGGAAATTTTGGATGACGATCGATGATGCATAAACAGTGCATTTCAATTCGTTAATACACTGTAAAAGGTTAACAAAAGTTGAATTTCGTGATATCTGTGTGAAGAATCTAGACGATTTTAGCACTGTGAAACTTGTGCCATGAACAGACCTATAATTTTCCTTGCATTCACGGCTGTGCTATTTTCATGCAAACATGAAATACCATTTGATCAGATAGTGAATAACCCGTACCCAGTTAACCCTGTGGTTCCCGATCCTTGTGACCCTGATTCTATTTACTTTCAGGAGCAAATCTTACCTCTATTTATCAGTAGTTGTGGTATGCCAGATGCTGGATGTCACGACCCGATTGACCATGAAGAAGGAATTGTTTTGACATCGTACAATCAGATTATAAACACGGGCGATATTGTTGGTGGAAATTTGAATGCCGGCGACATTTTCGATGTAATTACTACGAACAACAACAACGATCGTATGCCGCCTCCGCCGAATGCCCCGCTAACGCAAGAGCAAATCGACATGATTGCTACGTGGATATTGCAAGGTGCTGAAAACAATAGCTGTGAATCTCTTTTTTGCGACACCTTGAACGTCACCTTCTCGAATAGCATCAGCACTTTGGTTTCGAACAAATGTGAAGGATGTCATTCAGGAGCGAATCCGAATGGTGGTGTTTCATTGACTAATTACGCTCAAATATCTGCTTCAGCGACCTCAGGCACATTGTGGGATGCTATAAATGCAACCAACGGAGTGGCAATTATGCCTCCGAACACAGGTCTTTCTGATTGTGAGATTGCTACCTTTAGAATCTGGATTGAAAACGGCGCATTAAATGACTAAGACATCTTTGCTGACAGCAGCAATAATTATTTCCCTCTCTTCATGCTATTATGACGTTGAATCTGAGTTGTATCAGAATCAAGTCTGTAACACCCCTGCAACCATTGATTACGCGACGGATGTCGCCCCTGTCATTGCATCTGCATGCGGATCATCTGGCTGCCATGCCACAGGAGGAACGGGAACAGGAAATTTCGAAACATACGAAGGCGTGAAGGCCAAAGTTGACGATGGCAGTTTTGAAGACCGCACATTCGTCCAAAAAAACATGCCCCCAACACCATTAAACACTTGTGATCTTGAGCTTTTACAAGCTTGGGTAGCTGCAGGAGCGCAACCATGAGAAAGCTAATATTCATTTTCGTAACACTGCTTTCTGTAAGCGCTACAGCGCAGATGGAAGGCTGGGTGCAGACGTTTAAAGACACCCGTATTATTAACGGACATTCAGTTGAGAGCAATTTCAAAGGAGGAATGAAGTTCGTGATTTCCCACCGTTTTGGAGCCATCAGCGGAGGGGCTTATGAAGCCTTCGGATTGGATCAAGCTACCATACGACTCGGACTCGATTATGGGATAACAGACAGGTTGACTGTAGGACTTGGCAGATCGAGCTTTCTCAAAACTGTTGATGCATTTGGTAAGTACCGCATCTTCGTCCAAAAAGAAAGCGGAGGCTCACCAGTTTCAGTTACTGCGATTTCAACAACCGCTTTAGAAACCGTTAAGTGGGCTGAACCAGACCGACAGAACTTCTTTACTTCTCGTCTATTTTTTGCTCATCAGCTCTTGATTTCACGAAGATTTAATGAAGACATAGCCATTCAAATCATGCCCAGCTTGGTGCATAGAAACATTGTACCTGACCCATCGGTGAAGCACGACGTGATTTCTATTGGCGCTGCAGGCAGGTATCAACTCACCAAGAAGATGGCCTTGCAAGCTGAAGCATATTATGTGTTGGCGAATCAATTGGCGCCTGGGTATTACATGCCGATATCAATAGGCATCGACATAGAGACCAAAGGACACCAATTTCAATTTAGTGTGAGTAATGCCCGCGGAATGACCGAGAAATTCTTTATCACTGAGACTCAGAACAGCTGGGCCGAAGGTGGAATTGGATTGGGATTCAACATTACAAGAGACTTTAGAATACGCGGAAGAAAATGATCAGAATCGTATCTATATCGCTGCTGCTAGCCGCATTGGGATTGTCGTTTACATCCGACAAACCAGTGGGACCAGACACTCCACTTCAGGAAGTTTTGATTGCTTTAGGCGACAAAGCTCCTGATCATTACGTGGCCAATCCAGACCCAAAACAAGTGCAACTTGGTTATGAACTCACAACTACTGGGCGGGCAAAAACAGCAGATGGATACAGTCCGTACATCTCAACCATTTTTCTTTGCACCGATTGCCATAACCAGGTGCAGGAAGACCCCGTTTTAGGAAATCCAAATCCAGAAGATCGCTTAAAATATGCCGCACAAAACGGACTACCATTTTTACAAGCCACCACATTTTGGGGAATTGTAAACCGGGAAACGTGGTACAACGACGACTACGTGCGCAAATACGGCGATTGGATTGCTCCTGCAAAAAATAGTTTGTACGAATCTACACAGTTGTGTGCGCGTGAGTGCAGCAGTGGTAGGACCTTAGAAGCGTGGGAATGGGAAGCATTCAGACATTACTATTGGTCGATTCAACTCAATCTGGGCGACCTTGATAAATTGAGTGAAGAAGATTACAACCGCGTTTCAAAAGCCATACGTTCTGAAAGTGCTGATATGAAGAGCTCGACTTTGAGTTTTTTGAAAAGCAAATACATGACCTACTCCCCTGCCCGATTTACTGACCCACCAGCAAATTTCAGCAAAGGTGAAACAGGCACCGTTAAGGGAGATATCGAAGTCGGCAAACAGATTTACGACATCAGCTGCAAAACATGTCACCGCTACGGAGGTCCATCATTGTTCACCCTTGATGAATCGAAAAAGACTTTTCGCATGTTGAAGAGAAACATTACCAAGCACAACGACTTCTCGATTTATCAGATCACACGTTATGGGACACATGCCGAGGCCGGACACAGGCAATATATGCCATTGTACACACTTGATCGCATGAGTGCCCAGCAGTTGGAAGATTTGCGCGCCTACATCGAATTCCGCGCGAAGAGATAAGCTTATTTCTTCACCTCTATCTTCTTGGAAATCTTACGCGCTTTGTCTTCTATGAAGTACCAAAAGTAGTGTGCTATTGCAACAGCCACCACAATTCCCAGCAGAGCGAGAGCAACACGAAGAATGTACACTTCGGCGAAGTTGTATAGGAAGTAGATCACATGAAATCCAACCACACCGTGAATAAGGTAGAGCGAATACGACCGCTCACCTAGCCACTTACCCGTATTTTTCTTCATATCGACCAACAGTATAAACAACGCTGAGATGTACGCTACACCCGCCATCTTAGGTCCGTGCAACCACAGTGAAAACAACGCTATCACCGTTATTACAGCAGCAGAAAGCAGCTTGTTTTGATCGATTTTTTTGGCTTGTAACACATACATACCCATTGCAAAAAGAGGTGCAAAATGGAAAACAAATCGCGCATCTTCTATCAATAACGGCGATAAAGTAAAAGCCGCTATTGCAGCATACGGCACCCATTTTTTCGGAGAGTTCAGCAAAGCAAATAGCAATCCGACCACCACATAAAACTGCAGTTCAATGGCCAACGTCCAGAAAATAACATTGATCCACGGGTAGTTTGAGAACGGAATCGTGTAAAAGATATGGTGGACGATGATTTGCCAGTCGATACCAAAATCGATGTTCCAATACTTGTGCATCATGAAGCGAACCACCAAAATGATTAGCAAGGCTGCGAGGTATGGCAATTCGATGCGCACCCACCTGCGAGCAATGTAACGCGGAAAATCGCCGAGTTTAAAATTTGATTGGAACAGCGAAAGCGGGATTACAAATCCAGAAATCACGAAGAACATAAAAACCCCTTCAGAGCCGTAGGCAGCGATTTTGCGAAGAGGGTCTTGCAAAGGCAACAGAGAACCACGTTCATCTGTGTAAGAGAAAATGTGGTAAACACAGACCATCATTGCAGCTACACCACGAAGCAGCGTTATGGATGGGTAGTATTTTTTCATGCGCTCCAAAGGTATTATTCTCAAACAAAAAAACCATGGTTAATGAGGATTAGGCAAAGTCATCCTCCTTCAAGATTTTACCATTGAGTTTCAACTTCGTGTCGAGATAATATTCCAACTCGTAAATAC
>JANRAA010000163.1:387-4724 GCA_030728235.1 Flavobacteriales bacterium | reverse complement strand
CGCGAGGCAATGAAGCCAGAACCATCAATGGTTTGCGGACGGGTACTGTGTTTGCAGCTTGTCCGAATGCTTTTTTATTGCGCGCCACCACCATCACACGCACAGCACCAACGTAGTTGGTCATCTTTAAATCGTGTTTCGCTTTTTCGCCGGCTTTGAGTTTGAACGGACCAATGAAGGTAACGACAGGAGTGAAGCGGTTCGCTTTTTTCTTGGAGTCGTTTGAAAGTTCTTCGTCACCACCTACGGCGAGAAGCGGACGAATATTCGCTCCGTATGCACCAATGATGCTTTCGTACAAATCGTAGGTCTGCACCCCCAAAGCTTCACGTTGGAAGAAATGCTTGTGCGGATCAGGCGTTGTAAAGCGCGTCAAACCTAGCAACCCTTCATCAACCACCGCCAAGGTGTAGGTCATTTCTTGTCCATTTTCTTCGCTCACCTGCACCGAATAATTGCTTTCAGGTTTTATTTCAGCGGGCAAGGTCAATTTTGGATTCAGACGGGTGGCAGGGTCTTCAACAATCAATGGAATAACACCGTACATGCGTATTGGCGCGTCGTTGGCTGTTTGTGCATGCGGTTGAACCATCATGATGCTTACAAACACATTTGGTGCGTAGCTATCGCTGATGTTGATGTTGTACCTGTTGTCGCCGGCTTTTGTCTTCACCCACTCAGCGCTTAACACTCCTGTACCGTCTTCAATGGTAACAAGTGCTTGTCCGCCATCCCCGCCAGGGAAGCTAATACTGGCCACATCACCTGGCTTGTATTGACCTTTGTCGGCAGAAATCGAAAGCATCGTAGCACCATCGGGGTTGTCTCTTTGTCCGCGCCCTGCCCAGCCTGGCCAATCGATGTAAACGGCACGACTTGAAGCATGGCCGCTTTCAACGTCTTCAACGCGCATCACATAGCGCCCCCAGCTTGGGTAGTTCACTTTGAATTTAAAGTTGCCATTTCCATTGGCATCGGTAATCAATTCTCCTTCTGTGATGGTGTTGTAGCTTTCAGAGCCGGCGTAGTTCGAAAGATCGTTTTCACCGATTTCCCACCACCAGCGCCATGTTACTTGGAAAAGTTTGTACCGTACTTTTCGTTTGGCTGCCGTCGTTCCGTCGGGATTTACGGTTTGTACTATTACTTTGTGCGTGGTATCTGTGAGCAGCATGTTGCGCTCTTTGTCGCCTTTCGGCGGAAGAATGCCGACGTAGTGATCGTAAGGGGAGTAGTCAATAGACATTTGGTCGATGCTGAACTCGCCGCTTTTTTCGTAGGCTCGGGAGCTTATAACGGCCTTCATTTTTCCTGCAGGTTGCATTTGACTTGGCAGTTGCATGCTAAATGATGCGTGTCCAGACGCATCTGTATTGCCATCAAAAATGGTCATGGTCTCTCCGTAGAATGTCCGTGTTGCATCGTCGAAGCTGTAATCTGTAAACTTCGTGAAGCTGGTCTTCTGTGGTTTGAGCGTCATTTCAATTTCTGTCCGCAGTCTATCGGCTGGCGCGCCATGCAGCCAAGCGACATCTATTGATCCATTGATGTTTTTATCGGTGGCTTGGATTTCTTTTTTGCCGAGGTCGATTTCCATTTTCAAGCGGTTTGGCTTGATGGTTTCAATGCGAAGCGGCTCGGTAAATGTGGCACCACCAACTTTAACAACTGCTTTCCATGTTCCGGTAGGCGAAGCATCTTCTGTTGGAACGGTCCATGCATAGTGGTCTTTATCGTTTTTCGGTGTTGTCTCTTTAAAAACTACGCGATTTCTAGCATCCAATATTTGCAACTGTATCGGGTGTCCGTTTGGTAACACATTTGTATTCGGTTCTAACATAAAGCCGATGAATAAGGTATCTCCAGGTCTCCAGACGCCGCGTTCACCGTATATGAAGCCCTTCATGCCATCGGATGTTGAAGCACCTCCGATATCGAAACGAGAGACCGACAGCGTGTTGCCACTCGACAATTTGAGATATGCCTTTTGGTTGCCAGAAGTGGCGACCAGCATAAAAGGCACTTCCTCTCCGAGGGATGCATTTACACGTCCGCTATTGTCACTCGTACCTGAGAAAAGCTCTTTTCCTTGGTAGTTTCTAAAGCTCAGTTCAACGCCCGACTTCGGATTTGCCGTAACGATGTCGCTGGCCCACGCACTCCACTTTCCGTTCATTTCCTTCTTCGCAATCAGCGCTATGTCTGAGGAAAGGATGTTGAACGTTACTTTTCTACCACGGTGGTAGTAGCTACTGTGACATGGATTTTCGCGCTCTCTGTAGTCGTAATCTTCATAATACCAGTAGTCTTCATAGTCGTAGTAATAGTTTTCAGAGAAATCCCAGTAGCTGTCTTCATTTTGGTCATCGGCCCACTGATCTTCTTGGACATCTGCTGTCTCTGGTTCTTCATCACAAGGATACAATGCTTGTTTTCTGTTAAAGCTGAGATCGATGTGGTACAAGGCGCCTTTTTCGGCCGTAAAGATTTCAGATAAATCGATGAAGAAGGTGTTCCATGTCCCTAGGTCAGATGCCATGCCTTCCAAGCTGATTTCTTTGGTAAGCACAGGACGTCCCACGCGTTCAAGTTGATTGCTGCCATCCAAGTCGTTGACTTGCAAGAACTGGTGGACGTTGTCTTCGTACACGCGCACCACTTTGAGGGTTACTTTCTTCAACGATACCGCATCGAACGACACGTTCATGCCATTTGAAGAGGGGAGGATGGTTCGTTGGCTGTTGTTGGCTCTGATTTCAGGCTTTAGGTTTTCGAATTGAAGATCGACGCTGATGGATTCTTTCAGTTTAAAACCAGCTCTGTTTTTTAGTCCAGGAAAGATTTCTAGGGTCACAATTCCTGTTAGTCGGCTGCTTGGGAAGATGCGCAGCTCGTTGCCTTCCACGACGGTGCGGAAATCATTGCCCGAAAATGAAACAAGTCCGTCGATGTTTTGCTTTTTATCTAACGGATCTGAGAATACGATGACCGCAAATTGCTCTGGTTGCTGCACCACCCGAGATTGAAAAATATCGAACTCACTCAATGATGGAATGCGCTGCGTGAACGTAGCGTTCTCCTCGCAGCCTATTGTTTGTCCGTTAACGGCAAATTGCACTTCACCTGCTTCTTCTTTCCGTTGAATGCTATCCACAGTAAAGTGGTGTGTGAGGTTGTTTTCATGAACCCAAGAGATGCTCAAATTTTTTCCACTTTGGGTTGCTTTAAGCGCAGATTCAAGGAGATCGATGTTGGCAGCATCGGCGGTATACGCCGTACCGCTTAAGAACATGAGTGTTAAATCGTCGTCGTTGTAGTTACCTGTCGATTCTATGCGCGCCTCGAGGTACTGATTCATGGTCCTAAACCCGAATTCAAATTGGCGGTGTTCTTCAGGAACGTCCATTACCTTGTGGAGGTCGAGCTCTGCCTTGAACAATGTTCCTGCTGGCATCGGTCCTTCTGGCACGAATTCAATAGTCGATTCATCTTTCCATCGCAGTATACCGTCCATTGCTGGGTCGGTATGAAAACAATCTGGTACGTTGTTCGACGCGAAGTCTTCGCCACCAACAGGTTGGGTGAAGACAACCATGATGGTTGAATTGGTTGAAATAACTCCTGTTGTGTATGCACTGATATATGCACTGTATGCCGCGTCGGGCACTGGCACTTCTATTTTATCAGAACATCCGCTAAATGCGATTAAACTGAAAGCTGCGGTTAGGAAAAGTATGAATCTCATGTTTGGTTGGTTTGTTGAGGTGAAGGTAAGTCAATGGCACTAGGTTGACAAAACGTATTCAAATATCCGCTAGTGTTCTTCTATTATTTGAAATAGAAGAACCCCATATAAAAGGAAAGTCGCAACTCCATTGCTGGGTTGCGACTTTTAAAATGCGCGGAGAAAAGTTTCTTCTACAATATTTTATCAGTTACAAGATGTACCAAATATTCCGAAGAATATCAGTGCATCCGACGCGTTTACAGCAGCATCGTTGTTTAAGTCAGCCGAGCATCCGCCGCTGCATCCAAACTGTCCGAGTAGGAACAGCAAATCTGCTACGTTGATTTGTCCGTCGTTGTTGAAGTCACCAACACAAACAGCCATCTCGTCGATGTCGATTGTTCCGTTGCAGTTGTTATCGACGTCTTCAGCAGTTCCTGGAGCGCCTGGGTATACATCACTTCTGATGTCGTCACAGTCTGTTGAATCGGTCACATATCCAGCTTGAGGTGCACACAATTGTGCTGGGCTTGCTGCATCTCCGAAACCGTCAGCGTCACTGTCTAAATAGTATGTGATGCTGAAAGTACAAGAACCGTCATCGCAACCC
>JANRAA010000163.1:0-377 GCA_030728235.1 Flavobacteriales bacterium | reverse complement strand
AACCAGCGTTAGCGTCGTAGTTACACGCAGAAGGGTTTGTACATCCTGCGATGGCAGAGCCTCCGCAGTTTCCACATTCGTCGAATTGCAGACAAGATCCATCATCGCAGCTAGCGTTCGCGTTGTAGTTACATGCAGTAGGGTTAGTGCATCCTGCGATGGCAGAGCCTCCGCAGTTACCACATTCGTCGAGTTGCAGACAAGAACCGTCATCGCAACCAGCGTTCACGTCGTAGTTACAAGCCGCAGGGTCTGTGCATCCTGCAGTAGCAGAGCCACCGCAGTTACCACACTCGTCGAATTGCAGACAAGAACCATCGTCGGTGGTAGCTGCAGCATCATAGTTACATGCAGAAGCGTTGGTACATCCTGCACAC
>JANRAA010000162.1:997-25177 GCA_030728235.1 Flavobacteriales bacterium | reverse complement strand
ATCATCTAGTTGGCGACGTTCATCATATGTGCTCGGTTGTTCTGAAAGTGGTCTTTGCAAGAAGACGTTGAAGGTGGAACTGTTATTCACTACAAAATGTACCGTCGCTCAGCACTTTTCTTGGTGTTCTTCGCGGTGTTCTCTTCAACTTTGGCTTGGGACTGGATCATGTCTATCGACACGCACTGGTTCTCTACTTTGTTTGGATGGTACGTGTTCTCGGGTATGTGGGTGAGCTGCATGATTTTCACGCTAGTGATTTTGTTGTGGTTGCGCTCAAAGGGTCATTTCTCAGAAATGAACCAATCGCACGTGCACGATCTTGCCAAATGGATGTTCGCCATCTCAATGCTATGGAGCTACCTTTGGTTTAGCCAGTTTATGCTCATTTGGTACTCAGACATTCCAGAAGAGGTAACGTACTTTGTATCTCGCTTTACAGACTACAAGGTTCCTTATTTGGTAATGTTCTTTATCAACTTCGCAGTGCCTTTCTATGTCATGATCGCTCGTGACGCGAAACGCAATGTGAGCCTCATCCTGCCGGTTGCTGTCCTCATTTTTGTAGGCCACTTCGTGGATGTTTATCTGCTTGTTATTCCTGGAACTATGTTCAATCACAATGTGTTTGGATGGATGGAAGTTGGTATGTTCCTCGGTTTCTTTGGTCTGTTCCTCTTTGTGACTCTCACAAGGTTGAGCAAAGCACCGTTGATTCCTGTGAACCATCCTTTCTTGCAGGAAAGTAAAGATTTGAACTTTTAATTGCACTCAAACGAATAGATCATGAAGCTGTTCATTCTGTTGGTTGTTGTCGTAGGTATTGTAGCAATTGCACAACTTGCACGTGTTTACGAACTAACGGCACGTCTACGAAAAACAAAAGAGGAAGATATTTCCTATGCTGATAACCGCCTAAATGCGAAGTTGTGGCTCCTGTTCATGGTGCTCTTCTACGCAGGATTTATCGTGCTGCTTGCAAAATATGGTGATTACTTGCCTGTTTCTGCTTCGGCGCACGGTGAAGGTGTGGATACGCTGATGGACTTTAACATGTACATCATCATCGCGGTGTTTTTTGTGGTGAATACGCTGCTTTTCGTTTTTGCAAGCAAGTATTACTACAGAAAAGATCGCAAAGCGAAGTTTTTCCCTCATGACAACCGTCTTGAGTTGTTTTGGACCATCGTTCCATCGATTGTTCTTGCTGTAATCATCATTTTTGGTTTGCGGACTTGGAATGAAATGACCGGTGAAGCTTCTCCAGATGCCTTGAGAGTGGAGGTATACGCGAAGCAGTTCGACTGGACGGTTCGCTATCCTGGTGATAACAATGAGTTTGGGTTGGCAAACTACAACTTGATTTCAACAACCAACCCTCTTGGTATCGTTACAGCAGAAGGTATCGCTGAAAGTCTTGAAGCAATCGAAGCTGAATTGGCTGCGCTGAAAGCGGAAGTTGAAAACGAACGTGGAGTATTGCTCAACGAGAAAGCTGAGATTGAGGAAGAGTTGCATCCTTCACACGGACATGGTCATGGTGACGGACATGAAATGAGTCCTGAGCGCAAAGCGCACCTAGAGGCTCGTCTTCATGATGTAGAAGCTGCGTTGAACAGCGGAAATACAACCGTTCTTTCAGAAGAGGCTTATGAAGCGAAGAAAGATAAGATCTCTCGGCTTGAGCGTCACATACAACGCATCATGGAAATCGAAGATTTCTCTTATGAGTCGAACATCAATGCTTGGGATGCTGGTAAAGATGACCGCATCGTAAAAGGCGAATTCCACCTGCCAGTGCGTAAAGAGGTTGAGTTTATCTTCCGTTCACGCGACGTTATCCACTCAGCCTACATGCCTCACTTTAGAGCACAAATGAACTGTGTGCCAGGGGTGCCGACAAGATTCAAGATGATTCCTACCATTACCACAGACAGCATGCGTCTGGTAATGAACAATCCGGAATTCGATTACATTTTGCTTTGTAACAAGGTTTGTGGAGCTGCTCACTTTAACATGGCAATCAAAATTGTCATCGATACTCCTGAGCAATATGAGGCTTGGTTGAAAGAGCAAGCGGAGTATGTTGCGAAAGAAGAAACTGCTCCTGCAGTTGAACCTGAAGCGGCTGAAAGTGTTGAGGTAGTAGTAGCTGATAGTCAAACAGCGATAGTAGAATAATAATTAGATAATTACGAAAAAGAAGAAACAATGGCTGGTCACAATCATCACCACGAAGAGAGCTTCATTTCGAAATACGTTTTCTCGCAAGATCATAAAATGATCTCTAAGCAGTTCTTGCTTACTGCGATTGTAATGGGTGTCGTTGCTGTTATGCTATCTATTTTCTTCCGCCTCCAGTTGGGTTGGCCGGGAGAGTCGTTTAGCATTCTTGAAACATTTCTTGGAAAATGGGCTCCTGATGGGGTGCTAGATAGAAATGCTTACTTAGCGCTTGTAACCATACACGGTACCATCATGGTATTCTTTGTATTGACAGGTGGTTTGTCGGGTACGTTCTCAAACTTGCTTATTCCGCTTCAAATTGGAGCACGTGATATGGCATCTGGATTCCTGAACATGCTTTCATACTGGTTCTTCCTAGTGTCTAGTGTAATCATGATCTTCTCTTTGTTTGTTGAAGGTGGTGCTGCTTCAGGTGGATGGACGGTCTATCCTCCGCTATCGGCTTTGCCACAAGCAATGCCAGGTTCTGGAACGGGTATGACGTTGTGGTTGATCTCTATGGTGCTTTTCGTAGCCTCATCACTTTTAGGTGGTTTGAACTACATCGTGACCATCATCAACCTTCGCACCAAGGGTATGAAGATGACTCGTCTTCCACTTACCATTTGGGCTTTCCTAGTAACAGCTATTCTTGGTGTATTGTCTTTCCCAGTTTTGGTTTCTGCAGTAGTTCTTCTGCTTATGGACCGTTCAATGGGCACGGCTTTCTATCTTTCAGACATCCACATTGGTGGGGAAGCACTTGATGTAACAGGTGGATCTCCAATCTTGTACCAACACTTGTTCTGGTTCCTTGGACACCCTGAGGTGTACATCGTACTTCTACCAGCGTTGGGTATCAGCTCTGAAATCATATCGACGAACTCACGCAAGCCAATCTTTGGTTACCGCGCAATGATCGGTTCTATCTTGGCCATTGGTTTCCTTTCGTTCATCGTTTGGGGTCACCACATGTTCGTTACTGGTATGAACCCGTTCATCGGATCTGTTTTCGTATTCACTACGTTGTTGATTGCAATCCCGTCTGCTGTAAAGGCCTTTAACTACATCACCACTCTTTGGAAGGGTAACATCAAGTTCACCCCTGCAATGTTGTTCAGTGTTGGTCTTGTGTCAACATTCGTAACAGGTGGTTTGACAGGTATCATCTTGGCTGACTCTGCGCTCGACGTAAACGTGCACGATACATACTTTGTTGTGGCTCACTTCCACATTGTAATGGGTATGTCTGCAATATTTGGAATGCTAGCAGGTGTCTACCACTGGTATCCGAAAATGTACGGTCGTCTCATGAGCACGAAGCTTGGCTATGCTCACTTCTGGATCACGTTGGTTTGTGGTTACGGGGTGTTCTTCCCAATGCACTTTGTTGGCTTGGCGGGTGCTCCACGTCGTTACTACGACTACAGCAGCTTCCAATTCCTAGATTTCGTTGCTGACTTGAACCCAATCATATCGGTGTTCGCTATTGTTGGTGGTATCGGACAGTTGTTCTTCTTGTTCAACTTCTTCTACAGCATCTTTAGAGGTCAGAAATCGGATGCCAACCCTTGGAAATCGAACACGCTTGAATGGACAACTCCTGTAGAGCGTATCCACGGAAACTGGCCAAACGAATTGCCTGTGGTTCACCGTTGGGCTTACGACTACAGCAATCCTGCTTATGACGAAGACTTTGTTCCTCAAATCGTGCCGTTGAAGGCAGGAGAAGAAGAGCATTAATACAATATTTAACTCATGAAAATCCGTGTCTTTTGCGCTTTCCGCGTTGAGATACGGATTTTTGTTATATCTGTATTTCTTCTAACGCACACACTAAGCTCTGCCCAGCAGGTTGGTCTGACGGATACCATTCGAGACGCTTTCGACAAAAAACCGTCCATCTCTTTTCGCCTCAATACCCGAAACTCTTTTGTAACAGGTAAGCCGATCGCAACGAGAGGAGCCAAGGTGGGATGGAGCTTCGGTGATAAAGTTTCTGTTGGTGCTGGTGTGCATTGGATTGAACACAATACATACACAGGTGCAACAATAGAAAATGGCATCCCGACGCTGTCGGAAGTCCGCATGATGTATGGAAGTGTATTCTTTGAATACTCATTTATCTACAAAAAGAGGTGGCAGGTATACATACCCGTTCAACTTGGGGTTGGTGTTAGCAGAAATCGCTACTTTAACAATGCTGGTTTAAACGAGTTTCGCGAAGGTGGCGCAGTAATTCTATACGAACCAGGCATGATCGCAGAATACTCGTTTTTGAAATATTTCGGTGTTGGTGCAGGAGGTGGTGTAAGATTGATGCTGTTGAACAACAGAAGGATTGACGAACAATTCACCGCTCCTATTTGGGAAGTGCGTTTCAAAGTCCGTTTTGGAGAATTACTGAATGATCTCGGTGTGAATTGAATAACTTTGAGGCAATGGACGATCAGTTTGATTATTACGATGAGGCACGGTTTGCCTCAGACAAAGACATAGAGCGCGTGCTCAGACCGCGAAGTTTCGACGACTTTACGGGACAACGTCAGGTGCTCGATAACCTGCAAGTGTTCGTTGCGGCAGCCCGTCAGCGAGGTGAGTCTTTGGATCACGTCCTTTTGCACGGACCTCCAGGATTGGGAAAGACAACCCTTGCGAACATCGTAGCGCAAGAAATGGGAGTGCAGATCAAAACGACGTCTGGTCCTGTGCTCGATAAACCTGGCGACTTAGCCGGATTGCTCACAAACCTCGATGAAAACGATGTCCTTTTCATTGATGAAATTCACCGCTTAAGTCCGGTTATCGAAGAATATTTATATTCAGCAATGGAAGACTACCGTATCGATTTGGTGATCGATACAGGTCCAAATGCACGTACTGTGCAGATCGGATTGAATCCATTTACTTTGGTGGGTGCAACAACCCGCTCAGGATTGCTTACAGCGCCATTAAGAGCTCGATTTGGGATCAACTTGAGGCTTACCTACTATGATGTCAAAACACTCACTGATATCGTTGAGAGGAGCGCTGAGATCCTTAAGATTGAAATCGATGCCGAAGCGGCACATGAAATTGCATCGAGAAGTCGGGGAACCCCGCGAATAGCAAACTCTCTGCTACGCCGTGTACGCGATTTTGCACAGATAAAAGGGGATGGTGTTATAAACCTTTCTATCACACACGTCGCTCTGAATGCACTGAATGTGGATAGCAAGGGGTTGGATGAAATGGACAATAAAATATTGACCACCATCATCGACAAGTTCAAGGGTGGTCCTGTGGGAATAACCACTGTTGCGACCGCTGTGGGTGAAGATCCAGGAACCTTAGAAGAGGTATACGAGCCGTTTCTTATTCAAGAAGGCTTTATGGTGCGCACACCTCGCGGACGTCAGGTAACGGAGTTGGCTTATGTCCACCTTGGCCGCCTGCAAGGAGGTGGAAACACGCTTTTCTAATGACTTCCGATGGACTGAGACACGCTCGAGATGCTGAGCGCATCAAACAAGTAGCCTCAGATTTCGGATTTCTGGCCTGTGGAATCAGCAAAGCTGGATTTTTGGAGGAGGAAGCTCCGCGATTGGAAGATTGGTTGCGAAGCGGTCACCATGGGAAGATGGGGTATATGGAGCGCAACTTCGATAAACGGCTCGACCCTCGATTGCTGGTGCCTGGCGCCAAATCAGTGGTGTCTCTTTTGTTCAATTATGCTTCAGACCGCGAATCGCACGATGATAGTTTCAAAATCTCGAAGTATGCTTTTGGGGCCGACTACCATGAGGTGGTAAAGGCGCGTTTGCACGGAATGTTGAAGGTTCTGAGGGCTGAATTGGGCGATTTTGGCGGACGAGCTTTTGTAGATTCAGCGCCGGTGTTGGATAAAGCTTGGGCTTCGAAATCCGGTCTTGGTTGGGTCGGAAAAAACGCAAACCTGATTTCTAAAAAGGTAGGGAGCTATTTCTTTGTCGCTGAGCTGATCATCGATCTCGATCTCACACCCGATGGCCCAACTACCGATCACTGTGGTTCTTGCACCCGATGCATCGATGCTTGTCCGACAGGTGCAATTATCCGCCCTTATGTCGTTGATGGATCACGCTGCATCTCTTATTTCACTATCGAAATAAAGGATGCAATACCGCAAGAGTTTAAAGGGACATTCGATAACTGGATGTTTGGCTGCGATGTGTGCCAAGAGGTTTGTCCGTGGAATAGATTCTCAACCCCACATCAGCATGCTGACCTTGCTCCTAACGATCAGTTGCTAGCTATGACGAAAAAGGATTGGATTGAGCTGACCGAGGAGGTGTTCGAGAAGATAACACAGGCCTCACCGATCAAACGAGCAGGTTTTGACGGTATAAAACGTACAATTGAATTTCTTGCTCAGGCAAGCACCGGCGAAAAGGACTCGTGAATGAGGTCGCCATACATTGCACCAAAACGTTGTATACACCAAGACCTCAAATGAATAAGCTCTTCTCGAGACAGCCATTTGATAGACTTCTTCAACTCTTTCGCAAATAATAGACGGTCAAAACTAACTTTCGTAAGTACATTCTTGCAGAATTCCAACATCGCTTTCCAGGTTTTTACTTTTTGAAGATACTATAAAATTGGTGACCTCAAACCAAGATTTTAATAACAGATGTTAATTGGCAACAGGCTCGAAGCGCAACTAACAAACGGAGAAGACATTGCGCGTATTTCAATTTATGACAGATTGTTTGAAGTGGGAAGAGAAACTTGCAGTGGGGCAGAGTTAAATGGGCGCTGACATAAGTCATTTTCAATTTCCTGAAAAGCCGTAAATTTGCTGCTTTATTGCTCCAGACAAAGCGTCGGGCGGAACGTATAACATGTAATTGTACGATGAAGAAGCTCTACAATAAGATCGACAGGAGAGAATTGATCCGGAAAATGCTGGAAAGCGATGAGGAACGAATGACAGTTTCGTTCTATCAATACGCGAAGATTGGCAATCCGGAGCTGTTCCGTGACTTCTTATACATCCACTGGGAAGAGTTGGGTGTTTTGGGAAGAACATATGTCGCAAAAGAAGGCATCAATGCCCAAATTAGTTTGCCAAAAGCGAATTTCGATGCTTTTCGTGAACACCTAAATGCTGTTGATTTCCTAAACGGAATTCGCCTCAATGTCGCCATTGAAGATGACGGTAAATCGTTTTACAAACTTAAAATCAAGGTGCGCAAGAAAATCGTTGCCGATGGTTTGGAAGATGAAACGTTTGATGTGACGAACAAGGGCCGACATCTTACAGCGGCTGAATTCAATGAATTGGTGGTTGAAGAAGGCACTCTGCTGGTCGATATGCGCAACCACTACGAAACGGAGGTGGGACACTTCATTGGGGCCTTGAAACCCGATGTGGATACCTTCCGAGAGGAGATTGATTACGTTGAAGACCTACTGAAGAAGGAAAAACCAAGCAATATAGTGATGTATTGCACTGGCGGAATTCGATGTGAAAAGGCGAGTGCATGGTTCAAACACGTAGGGTTCGATAATGTCCACCAGCTTGAAGGAGGTATCATTGAGTACGCTCGTCAGGTGAAGAACCAAGGACTTGAAAACCGTTTCATTGGTAAAAACTTTGTTTTCGATGAGCGTCGCGCAGAGCGCATCTCCGATGATGTTATAGCTGTTTGTCATCAATGTGGTGAATCATGCGATGAGCATACGAACTGCGAAAACGTTGCATGCAACCTGCTTTTCATTCAATGTGAGAAGTGCAAAGGGGAAATGGAAGGGTGTTGCTCAGACAATTGCAAAGAGACCATCCATCTGCCCGAAGAAGAGCAAAAGGAACGTCGAAAAGGATTGGTGAACAGCAACAAGATATTCAGAAAAGGGCGGTCAGAAGTATTAAAATTCAAACACTCTTAGTCGCTCAAACATTCGAAAAAGCAGATGCGTTGTGCTATATTTAGGCATGAAGTATCTGCTTTTCTATTTTCTGTTTTTTCTTTCGCTTCAATCGCTGTCGCAATCGGATGTGCGTGGCACTCCTGAATGGTACAAGGCGACTGCCAGTCGGCAAATTCGCGACCTGAAATCGGGGGTGTTATTGTTCCGGCTACCACAGAATAAAGTGGCGATACAATCGGCGCGCGATTCTGGATTTGTCATCACCGCTGCGCGAATGGAAAAAAAACTACTCGAACGAAATCTTGAGGTGGTCGCGCACATGCGCAAATACTTCACCTTTTGCGATGTGTATTTCATCTACGCTGATCAAACGGAGAAGGTAATGGAGCATCAATGGAATGAGATCGAGTTTTTATCTGATTCGCTTACCATCGACAGGTCACTGGTCTTACCAGATGTCCCTGTTTTTACAGCAGAATTGTCATTGTTACGCGCCGATACCGCGCGGATAGCGACAGGTGAAGTTATGAGAAGAAATGACGCTGGTGAATTGAAAACTGTGCAGACTTATACTGGTTCTCCTGACCCGATGTTTGAGGCGTTGATCATCAAAAGTGATCAGTTTGTTCAGTTGCACAAACCTTTTCCCTACTACAGCCGAACGTTCAATTCCTTGCCTTTCAGACGGTCGATGAAAAAGGTGGTGAAAATGATGGATGAAAATTTAGAACTGTTCTTGAAAAAGGCTAGTTAATAGCTATCATCCAAACAATGCCAATGATAATTCCGATTACCATAGACCCTAAGATGAACATGACCGTTCCCATGACGTTTGCAGCGATAGATCGACCAATTGACGACCAAATAGAATAGTTCAGCCAATCTTTGTAGGTCAAACCTAAGAAGATGACACCCGCTAATAATCCGAATGAAGAGAAAAGATAAAGTTGGCTTGGAATCAACAAAAATATTGGCGCAACAATGAACATGACAGCAGATTGGATTCCAATGGCATACGTGTTGGCAATAAAATGTTCTGCGAGATTGCCATCGTTTTTATCTACAACCCATTTCGAAGCCAGTGATATAAATGGCAATGATAGCAGGCCTATGAAGTTAAAATAGGTTTGGACAAATACACGAACCTTTTCCGACATCTCATTTTGACCTTGCGTCGCAGCAAATGAATTGTCCATTGAAAACTGGTCCATCTGCATTTCAAGCAGTCCCGACCATACAAGAGTAATCGAATAGATTGTAATCCAAATAAATGCGAAACGGAAGGGAGGGAAATACCCTGCTGTTTTTCCGCCGACATAGTCTTTTACCACCACCCCGGGGCGAACCAAGGTTTGAATGGTTGTAAAAAAGAAGCCCCTTTCAATGCTGAAAATGGCAGAGAAAAAATCAGCCAAGGCCGTTTTGATTGTAAACCGCTTTGTGAAATGTTTTTGTCCACACTCAGCGCAGAAAGCCGCGCGTTGTTCAGAACCGCAGTTGCGACAACCATTGGTTTCAGGCAGGAGGAGTAGCTCAGGGTTTGTATTCTTGGGCACCTTCTAAGATATAGTTCATCTGATATACGTCATCAGCGTTCAACTTAAATGTACCCTTAAAGGTCAAACGTTCATCGGTTTTGTAAGCTCGTGTCTTGGCCTTGAAACGCAGATCAATTACAGATTCTGGACCAGCACCACCACAAAAGAAACAATTGGCAAAAGGGTAGCGAGAAAGTACGTAAAAATCTTCATCGTAATCAACTGGAATCATGTATCCGGTAATAAATACTTCTTTTCCTTCTAAAGCTTTAACCGATGCGCCGAAAGTTGGCTTCCAGTAATACGCGTCGAGCTCTTCCAAATACATGTCTTTAAACTCCACGTCTGCCAATGTCTTCCAGGTGAGTTCGGTCATCGCTTCGTTTACAGCAACAAATGATTCTTTGGAAGAAGAAACAGCAAGGCGGTGAGCTGAAATATCCATCATCGATACAGCAGATGTAGCTGATGGTTTGCAAGCGGTGCTGAGATTAAGTGCCGCAACGGTCACCAAAGTCATTAAAACGTATATGTATTTCATGGTCTTACGCATCTCCGAGTATTTTTGAAACGTCCATTCGAACGGCACTCACGGCTGGCAATAAGGATGCCAAAACGCCTACAAAGATAGTGATTCCGACAAGTATTGTTTCGTTGGGCAAAACGCCAATGTTGGAGATGTCGTATTTGAATTGATCTTTCATGACTGAGCTCAAAATGATCATCCCAAGTCGACTCAAACTCAATCCGATCAAGGTGCCTACAACCGTTAGCCAAAATCCTTCAAGTAGAATCATGACGAAGAGTGTCCGCCGTGAAGCCCCCATGCTGCGCATCAATGCCAATTCGTATTTGCGCTCTTTCATTGAGTTGTACAATGAAATAAAGACGCTGATAAAGGAGATAATCATGATCAAGATGGCGATGCCTTGCAAGGTTTGCATCCCAATGCCAAAGTTTTGTGTCAATCGGTTGATCTCAATAGATGGCAGCGCAATTTGCATGTTGGTGTCTTTGATCAATGTTGGAATCATAACCAAAGCAAGTGGATTTTTCTTTGTTAGCAGCACAGCTGTGATCTCATCTTCTGGTCGTGGTCCTGGAGGTGCTTCTCCGTCCAATTCTTCTGGGTGCTCGTGCACATTCCAAATCGACTCCATGGGTGTTAGTATGAGCTGGTCAATCACTGATCCGCTTTCAGCGAAGATGCCGACAATGGTGAAAGCGTGATCTTTGTGGACGTCGGTCTCATCTTCCAAACCGTGCGCACTGTAAAAGGTGTCGCCGATTTTCATCCCGCTTTCAGCGGCTACCTTACTGCCGATGGTTGCCTCAAAGGGAGCTTCCCATAAGCGTCCTTGCTGCATCCCAACTTCATAGTGTTCAGGGTATTGATGTGTTGTTCCAACGATGCGATACGATCGGTAATTATCTCCGTATGCGAGCGGAATGGCTTTGTCGATATACGGGTGTTTCATCACGCGCTGTGCTTCAGCTCTTGAGATATTCCCTGTTGGCGCGTCGATGTGGTAAACGTTGGCGAGTATGAGTTGTAGCGGACTACCCTTTGCTCCCAACACCATGTCGATGTCTTTGATGTTGCGGTCGAACTCTTTCTGCAATGAACTTTCAAGCAGCAAAAGCAGTGAAATGATACCCACTCCAAAAGCCAAAAGAATGAGGCTGAGTGCTGTATTTAGAGGTTTATGGGCGATGTTACGCCAAGCTATCCGAAATAAATTCATAACGTAACCCTCTTGTCAAAATGATCTTTTAATCGCTGGTCGTGCGTTACGATAATCAAACTCGCACCCGTAAGTGCGGCCTGCTCTTCGAGTAAACTGATTACTTCATGGGCATTGCGATCATCCAAGGCGGAGGTGGGTTCATCGGCCAACAAAACGTCTGGATTGTTCACCAAAGCCCGCGCAATGGCTACGCGCTGCTGCTCGCCAATACTAAGCTGATTGGTGTGGGCTTTTACTTTGTGACCCAAATTCAATCGCTCCAAAATGGCAACGGCTGCTCCTTTGTCAACGGTCCTTCCCGATAAATACTGAGGCAAAACGAGGTTGTCGATGACGTTCAGACTTTGCACAAAATGAGCACTTTGAAAAACGATACCGATGTGTTGTCCGCGAAACCGATCGCGCTCTTGCTGACCCATTCCTGAGATTTCTTTGCCCGCTAGGGTGACAGTTCCAGAGGTTGGACTGAGCAAACCAGCCAATAAATGCAAGAGGGTGGTCTTTCCTTTTCCAGAATCGCCCAGTAGCAATAGTGAATCGCCAGAGGCACATTTCATATCCGGAAAAGTGAACGACGGACCATCCGTATATTCGAAGTAGAGGTTGTTCGTTTCTAACATAACACCCAAAGGTAATTAGGATCGGGTGAATTGTTAAATTAATCGTCGAACTACTCGCTGTTGCCGCTGCTATATTTCGTTAAAATGATGGAAGATCGCTTGTAGTCTTTCATTCAAATGGAACTTAATCTGTCTTAACTTGCGCAAAAATTACGGTTATGACATTTATGCAGCGTTTTTCGAAGTATCTGGTAGGACTTGTTATAGGAGTGATGCTGTCGTTTATGCTCTTCAGCAACAGAAGCTGCACAAAGTGGTTGCCAGGTAACCAAGTCAGGAAAACGTTAACGGCAAATCCCATCGAAGGCAATGCGCTGACAAACTGTTTGATGGATTGTTACGGACTGAATGATTCTATCATGCGGGAGATCGCTTCCAACGGAGATATCAATTTCAAGGAGAGTTTGGTGCGCACGAAACCACTCAAATATATGGTTGAGGGTGAGCACAATGGAAATAGCTACAAGGCCATGTTCGAGGTGGGCGACTCGCTGAGCACGGTCATCGCGCTAAATCAATTGAACGACAACAAGGTCTGCAACTGCAATTAATTGTTGTTGATGACCACCAATCGTCCGATCAACAAATCATCGGTGCCGTTGCATTTAACGCGGACGGTATAAACGCCTGAACGGTAGTTCGAGACATCCAATCGCAAGCCAGGAAGGTTTGTTGCAGAAATAATTGGGTTGGCAACGAGCTTACCGCTCGGATCGAAAACTTCCATCCACTCCAATGAAGCATTGGTGCCAAGTTGCATCAAGGTTAATCCATCGGCTGGATTGGGTGAGAAAACCAAATTTTCTGGTTTACCAATAACAGGGGCGTCGGGATCGCTCGACAAACGATATACTGCGATGCTGGTGCACAAATACAACTCTCCTTTGTTGTCTTCTCCCCATCCAAAACGCCACTCTTGAAAGGGAATAAATCCGCCTTCGACCTCCAAATCTATGGGTTTGAAAGCCCAGCCATCGACTTCTTGTTTGAGGGTCATGAACTTTATCTCTTCAAAACCGCAGTAATCGGTAAAAATGTAGTAGCCGTTTAGCGTTGGGATATTGGTGCCGCGATACACGTAACCACCAACAACCGAGCACAGTCCATTCGCATGGGCATAGTCGTAAATAGGTAGCACCATATCGTCGTCAGGATTGCAGTCAATGATGGGCTCGTAGCAATGCGTGCCCTCCATCAATCGCCACCCAAAATTCAATCCGCCCTGGCTTTCTGCAGGTTCAAAACTCACTTCTTCCCAATCAACTTCTCCAACGTCGCCAATGTATTTATCGCCTGTTAGTCGGTCAAAACTCCATCGCCATGGATTGCGAAAACCATACGCCCAAATCTCTTCTCTGGTGTCGGGAACACCGACGAATGGGTTGGTTGGGGGAATGGTATATGGATCCAAGCCGTGGACGTCTAATCGTAAAATCTTGCCTAATATGGTATTGAGGTTTTGGGCGTTGTTGTCGGAATCGCCTCCGCTACCGCCGCCTGTAGCCCCGCTTCCGGTGGCGCCACCATCACCAACAGAGAGGTACAAATATCCATCTGGGCCAAATGCCAATGCCCCTGCATTGTGTCCGCGACGTGGCATCTCAAAGGTCAGCAACACACTATTTTGTTCAGTATCTGCCTTATAGGGGTTGTTTTCATCGCGTTTGAAACAAATCAAGTGCTCATCATACAAATTAATACCCGATCCATCAGGTTTCCATCCGTTGTACATGAGATAGAAAAATCCGTTTTCTTCATAATTGGGGTCCAACACCATGCCGTTCAAACCCTCTTCGGCACCAATACCGAAATCTACAATGTCTAGGCCGTCAGGACCTAAATCCAAGAATGGTTCTGGCAACACTTCACCGTCTTCATAAACCCAGATCTTCCCGTTGTGACATAGAATGAAAAGTCTTGCTTCATTTGGGTCGTTGCTGAACGACAATACCTGAATGGCTTCGTCAACATACGCCAGGCGGTCAGCTTTGATTGTATTGGGTTGTGCTGCCGACTGAAAATGAACCAGCACGAGCATTAAAACAAGGGAAAAAATAGCCTTCTTCATCTAATTACTTCCTAAATTGGCATCCCCGCTGCTCGCGGGATGATTTTGTACAAAGATATGAGCCATAAGCAACGAAATAACCGAAAGAATCCTGCAATTGTTGCATTTGTTTTAGTCGCCGTGGTGATTTTTGTCTCTTACGGCTTTGTTCCTGCTGATGGCAAATACCACGGTTCGATATCAGGATCGGTATTGAGGTCGGGCATCCTTACCACCTCTGTTGGTCAGTATTTCACGGGCTCTGGGAATTGTGTTGCTTGCCATGATACAGACCCAAATGGATTGTCATTGGTAGATGCCAGTGGCGTTGATGTTTCTCCTGTGAACGATTGGAGGGCTACGATGATGGCCAACAGTGCAAAAGATCCGTTTTGGAAGGCGAAGGTGAAACATGAGGTACTGTCGTTGCCGATTCACCAAGATGTTATTGAGAACACATGCACGGGATGCCACGCCCCGCAAGGAAACAAAGAGTTTCACATGACCAATGCTGGTGATTTTTATTCGATGCAGATGTTGGCTGGCGATGCGCTTGGTCAAGACGGCGTAGGGTGTATGGGGTGTCATGGAATTGAAGATCCGCAAGGTGAAGATGCCGAGAACGGACAACAACTATACAGTGCAAACCAGGTTGCGTATGGTAACTTCCCGAATCCATGGTCGGGGCCCATGATTGCTCAAACTGGCTTTTCACCGGTATACAGTGCACACATGGGTGAAAGCGAATTGTGTGCTGGTTGCCACAGTCTTTTTACGCAGACACACGACTACAATCAACAGCAGATTGGTTCAACCTTCTTTGAACAGTCTACCTACCATGAGTGGCTCAACTCTGTTTACGATGAACAAGGAACGGAATGTCAGTCGTGCCACATGCCTGCTGTTGAAGGCGGAGCCATCATTTCTCCGACACCAACCTGGCTTTTCCCGCAGCCTTTCAAGAAACACTATTTCGTTGGGGGCAATGCCACGATGTTGAAGTTGATGAAAGATAACATTGAAGATTTGGATATCAGCGCTAGCGAAGCCAATTATGACATGGTTATTCAACGAACAATCGAGCAGTTGCAACTGCAATCAATGGACGCTTCGTTTATTTTCTCTGGGTTGGAACAAGATTCTGCGGTGTTTGATTTGAGGATTACAAACTTGGCCGGACATAAATTTCCAAGTGGTTATCCGAGTAGATTGTTAACGGTTGAGATGGTCGTGACGGATGAGTTTGGAAACGAGGTGTTCAGAAGTGGGGGAATGGATGAAAACAACAACATCATCGGACGTGATGCCGATTATGAGCCGCATTACGATGTTATCAGAAATGAAGACGAGGTGCAGATTTATGAGATGGTGATGGCCGATGTGAATGACCAACCGACAACTGTGCTTGAACACGCGTACTATCCGCTGAAAGACAATCGATTGGTGCCGCTGGGTTATTCAAGCAGTCATTTCACGGGGGATACCACAAAGATTGCCGGACTGGTGTTGAATGATGACAATTTTAATCGTCTTGATGGCGCAGAAGGTAGCGGTTCAGATGATTTGCAATATCGCATTGCGCGGCCAAGCATCGATGGAGCATATACGGCTACTGTGCGTGTGTTTTACCAAAGCCTACCTCCAAAGTGGATGGAAGATATGTTCGCGTTAGATGCTGATGAAATCAACACTTTCAAAGCGATGTTCGAAGCTGCCGACCAGTCGCCCGTATTGGTGTGGGAAGGTACAGCCGACTTTGTGAATGATGTTGCGGAAACGGCAGCATCAACAATTAAAGTCGGGCCAAATCCTTGTCTAAATGGCAAGGTGAGTATCTCTGGATTAAGGAATAGAGGCGAGGTGCGTGTTTTCGACGGACAAGGTAAAGTGGTTGCAGTAGAAAGAATTTCGAACAGTGGGGAAATTTTGCTGCCAACAACAAAAGGTGTCTACTACCTCGAGATCAAAGATGGGATGAAGATAAAGGTGGAGAAGATTCTGCGCCTTTAAGCCACTTTGCGGCGCTTCAATTCTTTGATTATCAAACCCAATTCACGGCCTGTTTGTCCTTTTACAGAGGTGTTTTCTTCCGCTCTGCGAATCAAATAAGGAATCACCTCTCTGATCGGCCCGTAAGGGACATATTTCGCAACGCGGTAACCGCTATGACTTAAGTTGAAGCTTAAGTGGTCGCTCATTCCAAACAACTGAGCCGCATACACACGAGGGTCTTGATGGTCGATCCCTTTTTCGTTGATGAGTCTTGTCAACAGCGCCGACGACTCTTCATTGTGCGTACCTGCACAAATAGCGATGCGATCGATGTTGGATATGCAATAAACGAGTGCGGCATTGAAGTCGCGATCGGTATCTTCTTTTGTAGCTTGAATTGGAGAAGTGTAGCCCATCTCATCTGCGCGGTTGCGCTCTTTCTCCATGTATGCCCCACGAACCAATTTTACGCCGAAGTAATATCCGCCGTTTGAGGCGCGTTCATGCGCAGCTTCGATATACGACAGTCGGTCGTGTCGATACAGTTGCGCTGTGTTGTAAACAATTGCTCTATTGGTGTTGTAGAGCGCCATCATGTCTTCAGCCAGTTGGTCGATGGCATCTTGAATCCACGATTCTTCAGCGTCGATAAAAATCGGAGTATTGGCTTCAAAAGCTGCTTTGCACAGACGATTAACGCGATTTTTTACAAGCTCGAATTCATCTTTTTCTTGGGCTGATAAAGAAGATCCAAGATTCACCTTTTCAAGCAGTGCATGTCGGGCGATACCGGTGACTTTGAAGACACAAAATGGAATATTCGCGTTGCCTTTCGCCGTTTGAATGGTGGCGAAAATTTCGTCGGCAGTGTGGTCGAACTCACCCTCGCTTTCTTTTCCTTCTACGCTGTAGTCCAAAATGGTGCCAACGCCTAGGCCATCAAGTATCTTGGTAGTGTTGGCACATTCGGCAATCGTTTCTCCACCGCAAAATTGAGCGAAAATGTTTTTGCGCATGGCCCAACCAATCGGCAAGCCCAATTTTAATGCGATCGAAACCGATATCTTTCCGAACTTCACCAGAAACGGATTTCCAACAAGTTTGAAGAGCCAATACGCTTTTTTTAAGTCGTAGTTAGACTTGTGCGCAAAAGCTACTTCTGTGTTTTCAAACGAAACCGCCATAAACCAGATTTACGTCCCGAAGATGCAAAAAGAAGGGGAATAAGATAACTTAAATGGTCATCATTTCTTCCACAAATGCGGAGCCTTACGCATGCGCAATGAAAGTGGTGTTACTTCAAGGTATTCATCGTCACCAAGGTATTCCATCGACTCTTCCAAAGAGAATTGGACTTTCGGAGCAATTTTCACCGCGTCATCAGCACCCGATGCACGAACGTTCGATTGCTTCTTACCTTTGATAACGTTCACTTCCATGTCGCTTTCACGACTGTTTTCTCCAACTACTTGTCCCTTGTAAACTTCCTCACCTGGATCGATAAAGAATGTTCCACGGTCTTGCAGACGGTCGATAGCGTATGCCAAAGCCTGACCTGTTTCCATAGATACCATGGCTCCTTTTCTGCGATCACCGATTTCACCTTTCCACGGGCCGTAACCTGTTAAGCGGTGGGTAATTACAGCTTCACCTTGGCTAGCCGTCAACAAGTTGCTACGCAAACCGATGATTCCGCGTGATGGGATATTGAATTCTAGGTGTTGCAAGTCGCCTTTCGGCTCCATCACCAACAACTCGCCTTTACGCTGTGTTACAAGCTCAATCGCTTTACCAGCTGTTGATTGAGGGATATCAATGACGAGTGTTTCAAACGGTTCGCTGCGCTTTCCGTCGATTTCTTTCTCGAGCACTTGTGGCTTTCCGAGCTGAAGCTCATAGCCTTCGCGACGCATGGTTTCAACCAAGATCGACAAGTGGAGAATGCCTCGTCCGTAAACGTTAAAGGTATCTTCACTGTTTGTGTCTTCAATGCGCAATGCAAGGTTTTTCTCGATCTCTTTGTACAAGCGATCACGCAACTGACGCGAGGTAACGTACTTTCCTTCTTTACCGAAGAAAGGTGATGTGTTGATGGTGAACAACATACTCATTGTTGGCTCATCAACAGAAATGCGCGGCAATGCTTCTTGTTCTACTAGGTCGGTAATGGTGTCGCCGATGTCGAAACCTTCAAGACCTACAACTGCACACAAGTCACCACTGCGTACGCTTTTTACTTTCGCACGGCCCAAACCTTCAAAAACGAAAAGTTCTTTAACACGTGGTTTAAGGGGAGCTCCCTCTTTGCGGATCAAAGCGATTTGATCTCCTTCGTTTATCGTTCCGCGGTATACACGTCCGATTGCTATTCTTCCAGTAAATGGAGAGTGGTCAAGTGATGTGATTTGCATCTGCAAAGCTCCTTCGCGAAAAGGTGCTTCTGGGATGTGCTCGATTACAGCGTCCAAAAGTGGCGTTACTGTGTCGGTTTGGTTGCGCCAATCAGTACTCATCCAACCGTGCTTGCTCGAACCGTAAAGGGTCGTGAAATCAAGCTGGTCTTCTGTAGCATCTAGGTTGAACATCAATTCAAAAACAGCTTCCTGAACTTCGTCTGGACGGCAGTTTTCTTTGTCTACTTTGTTAACGACAACAATCGGCTTCAAGCCCAGTTCCAGCGCTTTCGACAATACGAAACGGGTCTGTGGCATTGGTCCTTCAAATGCATCAACAAGCAACAATACACCGTCAGCCATTTTCAATACACGCTCTACTTCACCACCGAAATCGGCGTGACCAGGGGTGTCGAGAATGTTGATCTTAACGTCTTTGTACGATACAGATACGTTCTTTGAAAGAATCGTAATTCCGCGTTCGCGCTCCAAGTCGTTGTTGTCAAGTATCAACTCGGTTTTGTCTTTGCGGTCATCAAAAACTTTACATTCCTGAATGATCTTATCTACCAAGGTAGTCTTGCCGTGGTCAACGTGCGCGATAATCGCGATGTTTCTTATTGATGTCATGTGTTCTGAAAATCGGGCGCAAAAGTACGTTTCTTCTGCGGTTTCATCACCCTTTCTTTGAAGTTAAATTATTGGTTATCCGAATAGTTGCGTCGAATGGGCTGCTCTCAGTGCATTTCTGTACCTTTCGAACTTAAATATGTTATCATGAATATTAAGGCCTATATCACCGAAAATAAAGACACTCTTTTAAACGAATTGCTTGACATACTGCGCATTCCATCAGTAAGCGCCGATCCTGCTTATGCGAAAGATGTGCGCCGAATGGCGGAAGTAACACGTGCAGCACTCGAAAAAGCTGGCGCAGATAACACTGAATTGATCGAAACAGACGGTTTTCCAATTGTTTTTGGAGAGAAAATCACCGATCCAAGTAAAAAGACAATTTTGGTATACGGACATTACGATGTTCAACCTGCTGACCCAATCGAATTGTGGGATAGTCCACCTTTTGAACCTGTTATAAAAACTACTGCCATCCACCCAGAGGGTGCCATTTTTGCCCGCGGCGCGTGCGATGATAAAGGACAGTTTTTCATGCATGTGAAGGCGTTTGAGTACATGATGAAAACAAATTCGCTGCCTTGCAATGTGAAGTTCATCATCGAAGGAGAAGAAGAAGTAGGGTCTGTAAATCTTGAAGGTTTCTTGGAAAAATACAAGGCGAAGCTTGCAGCCGATGTGGTGCTGGTATCTGATACGGGTATTTTGGCCAACGATACGCCTTCAATCACATCCGGACTGCGCGGACTAAGTTATTTGGAGGTGGAGGTTACGGGTCCTAACCGCGATCTGCACAGTGGTTTGTACGGCGGCTCTGCGCCTAACCCAATCAATATTTTGTGTGAAATGATTGCTTCTTTAAAAGATGAAAATCAACACATCACCATTCCTGGTTTCTACGATGATGTTACCGAGCTCTCTGCCGAAGAGCGCGCTGAAATGGCGAAGGCTCCTTTTAGCGAAGAACGCTTCAAACAGAGCATCGGAATTGGAGCAGTAGAAGGTGAACGTGGTTACACGCCGCCTGAAAGGGTATCGATTCGCCCAACGCTCGACGTAAATGGTATCTGGGGAGGGTACATCGGTGAAGGCGCTAAAACGGTTATCGCTTCGAAAGCGTATGCGAAAATCAGCATGCGATTGGTACCGAATCAGAAATCAGAAACCATTACGAAGTTGTTTGTTGATCATTTTACACGCATCGCACCGCCCAGTGTGAAGGTAAAAGTAACCCCTCATCATGGCGGAGAAGCGGCAGTAACTCCTACCGATAGCCAAGCATATCTGGCGGCCTCAAAAGCAATGGAGGAAACGTATGGCAAGAAACCAATTCCTGTTCGCAGCGGTGGGTCTATTCCAATTGTTGCTGCTTTTGAAGCAATTCTTGGTTTGAAAACAGTACTGATGGGATTCGGTCTCGACTCAGATGCGATTCACTCACCAAATGAACATTACGGGGTTTTCAATTACCTGAAAGGAATAGAAACAATCCCGGGATTCTTCAAGCATTTTTCGGAGTAACCAACGGCAAGGTATTTGTCTGCTGACCATAAATTTGAACGTTATGAAATCTTTTGTAAACCATATCAGCCGCGTGGCATTGCTCTTCTTGGTGATGTCGACAATGGTGTCTTGTAAATTCTACAAGGATGTCGAAGTGCTCGATGTAGAGGATGTAAACATTACGAAGTTTAACAAAGACCTCGTTGAAGCTGAGATAACACTGCGCATCAAGAATCCAAACTGGTATGCTGTAACGCTAACGCAGTCGGATATTGATGTGTTCGTTAACCAAAAAGAAATGGGTAAGGTAATGCTCACAGAAAAGGTGAAGCTTCCTTCTAAATCAGTGAACTCGCGTAAACTGGTGTTGCGCGGCAACTACAAAGACATAAAGGGAAGTTTCCTCGAT
Source organism: Flavobacteriales bacterium (assembly GCA_030728235.1). Taxonomy (GTDB): domain Bacteria; phylum Bacteroidota; class Bacteroidia; order Flavobacteriales_D; family Sanyastnellaceae; genus RI-182. Next base: position 4,176 of record JANRAA010000162.1, on the reverse strand, counting down.
AACCTGCTGTCGCTGCTTTTCGCCAACAAGGCCGACTTTCAAGCAAAGGGCTTTGTGACGGGTAAAGCGCTGCTAGTAAAGCGAAAGGTTCCTGTCGACTTCTCTGAATCTATTGATCTAAAGGGAATAAACAAATAAGTTACGCCTCGCTGAGTATGCGGCCGAACAATTGGTCTACCTGCTGTCGTCCGCGGTAACTTTTTCCTACCTCTCTGCACCGATCTCGCAACGTTGTTGGGTCTTGATGCAAGAGGTCCGAAATTTTAGAATGTGCATCGTCGGCTTGTGCTGCTCCCAAAGCGGGTAACACAATGCCGACGTTGTTTTTTTCGGCGACTTCGTCGTCTTCAGAAACGCCTTGCATGGTGATGTACGGAAGTCCACACATCAAATATTCACCAACTTTCACGGGAGATCTGAATCTCTGACTAGGGTACGGTGGCACTGCTGTCAGCCCTATGTCGGCTGCCGAGTTATAGCCGCGCACATCGGCTTGAGATGCTGTTTCTGTTATAAGGTAGTCGCTCTTGTTTAAACCTCCATCCGCACACATTGCGTCTATCTCTTGATGGTCTTGTGGGGTTACTATGAGCAAGAAATACGAGGGGTCGAGGGCATGTAGGGCTGCAAAAAAGTCAATTATTTCCGTTTGGTAATAAATGCCGCCGAATTTACCTACGTACACGATGACTTTCCGGTTTTGCAAGTTGTATTGCCTCCGTATCTCCTGCCGTGCGATGTTGTCGAAGTAAAAAACACGATCATCGGCGCTTGATGGGGCGCGGAAAACCAGTCCTCTTGTCTTTCCCTTTAATGCTTCTACCATGTGTCGGGTTCCTGTTAGCACGTATGCTGCTTTCCTACCCACTCGCCACTCCAATCGATGCATGATTTGGTATGTAACGCTATTTGCCGTCCATATTCCGAACTCTTTTAGGAAATCGCTGTGTGGCTCGTACGAATAAATTAAAAGGGGTGTTCTGAAGAATTGAGCAACAAAATGTGAGATAACTGCTGAGGTGTTCGCAAAGGAAATAACAAGGTTTTGTCGTTTTCTGACGATAATTTTGGTTGCTGTTACAAAGGCGTTTGTCAAATCAAGCAATTTTTTGAAGAGTTTGAAACTTCCGCTGTGGTACTTCACTGGTCGCCAATCAATGCGCTGGCTGGTCAAATGTATCTGGTGCCTTTGTTGCTCTTCAGCAGTAAATGCATATTTATCTTGCTCAAAGGTCACGAGGTTCAATCGGTAGTTGGGATGCTCTTCCAATTGCTTTTCGAGGTACGAATAAACGAGGTTTTGAAATAAGGGGTCTCGCAAACTGTTGTAGATGAGGGCTAAAAATTGTTTGCTCTCCTTTCGGAGCAGTCCGTTTTCTCCATACAATAGGCGGTAATTCTCTGAGGCTATTTTTAAATCTCTGCGCTCCCGAGCGATGCCGCGAATTTTCGCCTGCAAGGCGCTGCGGTCCTTGGCTAAAACGATCTCAAGTTTGTGTAAAACGGTTTGCAAACTATCGCGGTCAAACCGGTCCCAAATAACGCCTATTTCCTCTCGTTCGATGAGGTCTGAATCGCTTGAAATGTCGGGTGTAATCACAACGGGCAACCCCATGGCCCAATACTCTCCGTCTTTAATCGAGGTGCAATATTTTTTCGATGGCACAGACTTCACTGGGTTCAAGGCAAAGTCGGCCGAAGCAAGGTATTTGGGAATGTCTGAATGCAACACATGTCTGTGTATTACAAGACCCGCGGGTAAATGGTGTTTTTTGGCGAGATGCTCTACTTCGGTTTCGGGGTGGTCGCTCAAAAGCAGGGCTCTGAATTCATCACCAAATCGTTCGTAACAGGCTGCATAAAAGGCGAAGACTTCTTCTTTTAAGTAGATGCCGCCAAGCTTACCTGCATAAACGCAGACGAGCTTTCCGGTCAACCCGAGCGAGGCACGAATGTCTGTAACATGCTCGTTGAAAACGGTTAAATCAACGCAGCCGGGCCTCACGAAGAAATTTCCTGGAATGCATCCATAGGCCTCAGCTGAGTAATCGGCCATGTTTTCGGTCATCGCCAAAACGGCAGCAGCGTTTCGGGCTTGTTGCTTTTCTGACCAATGCAAAATGCGGAATGAAAGCGACCCTTTTTTCCATGTGCCGTTTTCTACCATGGAATCTGCGTGGGGCTCAAACCCGTCGACAACGAATTTTTTCTTTGTCAATCGCGATAAGATGTGTGCTGTCAGTCCGGCTGTGCTGCCCCGCGCATGAATGATGTCGATTTTCTTTTTCCGGCAAAACATTGTTAGCCATAACAGATTCTTGATCCATGCAAGTGCTGCTTGCAAACCGAAATAGTGGTAGTTCTTGGTAATCAGTTCTATTCCGTGTTCGGCAAGCATGTTCTCTGCTGACTGGCGCTCTGTGGCCGATAACTGCAGGGCTCTTTTCTCCATGGTTAAGAGATAAATCTGCCCCTCGGTGCCGATGTATTTGCGTATTTCTTTGATGTACCCAATGGTGGCTGCCTGAACTAGCGGTTCTTTAAAACTCCAATATGTTAGCACGAGTATGTTCATGTGCCAGGCTCGGGTGAAAGGGTGTGCTTCAATATTTCTGCAATCCGCACTGATGCGAGTCCGTCGCCGCTATATGTGCTTTGTTGCATGCCTTTTATGTGCCCCTCTATCTGTGCTTTGCCATCATAAAATGCGGGAATCTCGATCTCAATGGCACCTGTTAGGTGGATGTGGTTGCGTTTGGCGTGTTTCAAAGTATGTGCACTCGTGGTGTCAGTTACAAAGCAGATGTCGTCTTGGTTCAATTCGATTTCCTTGTCTGTCGCTCTTCTAAAATAAATGGCCTTCCGCTTGGCGATGATTGTTGTCGCTGCAACCGTTGAATCTGAAAAGGTAAATAACAAATCGGGCGCACTTTTTACCCCGACTTGTGAAAAGCGGCTAAGCCCGCAGAGGTCGGCCAACGGTGTCAATGCCTCATGGTTTTTTAAAAATCGAAATGAGACGTTTTCAATAGCTACACCTCGCAATGCGTGCGCAACTACGCCGGCTGCAAGCAAGTGTTCGGTGCTTTCTATTGCTATTACTATGTTCATTTCAATGTCCATTTCAACCAGTGCCTGAGCGCTTGGTAAAGGTTCATTTTTTTTAGATAACTTCTAAA
>JANRAA010000162.1:0-987 GCA_030728235.1 Flavobacteriales bacterium | reverse complement strand
AAAGTATGCGCCTCACGCGGCGGATGTATAAGCTGCGTGCTGGCTGAAAAAGGGGGTGCTGCTCATGATGATCAAGCATTTGATCGTAGCCGAGTGAAATGCCATCGAGGTCCGACATGGCTGAACCTTCTCGCTTGCGAATGTCATATGTGGTCTCAGATGTTACGCTGTACTGTCCGCCTCTGCTCAAAACATCGATTATAAAAATGAAGTCTTCGCCATGGGCCATGTCTTCTCGAAACCGAATGTTTCCAATGGCTCTGCGGTCAATCATCCATGTGATTCCTCTGAAATAGTCGCTACTCAATGCGAGCATGCTTGGCAATGGCTGTCCACCATTTTTAGGTTCCCAACGAGAATCAATGGTTTGAAAGGTGTTGTGGTAGGTGTTTACGCTGCCGTCGGCTACGGTGATGTCTGGATGGTTTTCAAATACTTCGAGCCGAGCCTGCAAACTGTTCTTCGGCAAGCGATCATCGCTATCCAGAAAGCAGATGTACGCACCTCGTGCCATGTCTAGTCCGCGGTTTCGCGCATGGCTAACGCCGCGTTGCTGTTCTGTCACAACAATTATTCTTGGGTCGCCCAGCGCACATGCAATGTCTTGTGTACGATCGCTGCTGCCGTTGTCTACCACAATCAGCTCCCAATCTGCCATTGTTTGGTTGAGCACACTGTCTATGGCTTCCTGTATCCAGGCTTCTCCGTTTAAAACGGCCATGATGATGCTAACCTTGGTCATTCAGTAGTTCTTCAATGTGATTTACTTGCTGGGTGTACGATTGTCGCAGGGCGTGTGAAATGCGTTTTTCAATGAGGTGTTGCGGCTCGCTGTGGTAGTTTTCGAGCTTTTCTCCCAACAAAGCGAGCCAATCTGCTGTGTTGTCGCTCATGTCGAACAACTTCAAATCGGTGTATTCATCCAAAACGTTGGAAACAATTGGTCTGCCGGTGTACAACAATTCAAGCATTTTGTGCGGATTGGCC
>JANRAA010000161.1 GCA_030728235.1 Flavobacteriales bacterium | reverse complement strand
TCATTACCCGATAGAATTCGCGCATCACCTGAGCATCATCCTCGACGTGTTCGAGCAAATGATTTGCCATTAAGACATCAAACGAGTTGTCTTCAAAAGGAATTTCGTGGACATCAAAATGGTGGTCGGCCCAAGGAGATACGAGGTCGCCCGTTACATACTCTAGATTATTCATCTTTCTGAACAGACGGAGAAAGCAATACTCAGGCGCCATGTGCAACATCTTATGAGGCGCGCTGAAAAAATTGGTTTTTTCCTTCAAAAACAGCCATATCAAACGATGTCTTTCAAGTGACAAACTATTCGGCGCTAGTGCATTTTCTCTTGGGGTAATTCTGCCATACGGCAGGATCTTGCGGTATTTCTTACCATTAATAGGATCTTCAATGTTGTTCCCATAGTAGAATGGCGAAATCATTCGCAGGCCTAGATGAGCCACTTGTTGGAGGTAATGGCGCGGGACAAACCGAGTTACAAAAGAAATAAGCGTATTCATTGGTGCGAAGATAATGCGAATGAATGAACCAAAGTGATAAAGAACCAATAGACAAACAAAAACCCGCCTACCAAAGGTAAGCGGGTTCTTTATATGTTGAAGGGAGTTCCTCTCCCTATCTGAAAAACTTATTTGATTATAACGCGGTAATTTGCGCGCTGACCATCGATGGTAAGGTTCAAATTGTACACGCCAGCAGCAAGGTTTTTCACGTCTAGGGCTATGCTATTTCTTCCGAAAGAAGCAGGTACCACTTGCGATTCTACGATTCGACCAGCGTTGTCTATGAACTGAACGTTCACCATAGAGTTGCGGTTCAAGTCGAACTGAAGAGTCATTGCTTCATCAGCAGGGTTCGGGAAGATATTTACTTCGTTCAACCCTTCGATTTCTTCAATTCCAACAACTGTGATAGTAACTTCAACACGCGGAGATGCACAAGTAAATGATGGCGTTGCAACAACCCAGTCGTAGAAGAAGTAGTAGTACGTAAATGCACTTGCGCCAGTGGCAGTGCTCTGCGTTACTGAACCAAGCGTACCAAGGGCATATGGGTAGTTCACAGAACCATTGTTGTCATCACGCCACAAGAACGGAGCACTGTCAGTTGATTTCATACCGTAGTCGGTTCCAGCAGGAACGAAGAAGTCAACTTCAACTACGTTTTCACCAGCAACAAGATCGAAAGTTCCTGATGCGATAGTAACACCGTTACCATCGACAACAGCGAAAGAACGAGCGCCTGCATCTTGAGCGTACACTTTAACCGATTTGATAACTAGGTCTTCGAAAGCATCAAACAACAACCAACGCGTTGAGTTATTGTGGTAGGCTCCGTCAGCAGAGTTGTAAGCTGGTTTCGCACCGTTAGCTTCTTCACCGCCGTAAATAATTTGATCTTCAACCCAGTATGAAGTTGTTGAAGTCAACATTGGCGTTTGGAAGTTGTCTCCAACGTAAATTGGATCAGTAGCCATTTCAGCATCGTACCACGCCAAGTTATTTCCTGTAGCGCTGATTACAACATCGCCAGGGGTATTCAATGTAGTTCCTGAAACAGATGGCGTTGCAGGACTTGCGTAGAACTCGATGTATACATCTTCGCTGCTCGCTGTAAATCCACAAGCATCGGTAACAGTTACAGAATAAGTACCTGTTTCAGTAACAGAGATGCTTTGAGAGCTATCTGTTGTGCTCCAAGTGTACGACGCTCCTTGAGAAGAAATCAAATCAACTGCATAACCTTCGCAACCTTGAAGTTCTCCGTCAACAATAATGCTTGGAGTTGTAGGAACGATGTTGGTAACACCTACTGTTGGCGCTTGACCTACACAACCTTCAACATCATAAACGTAACAAGAGTAGTTACCACCGTCAGTTACAGTGATCGATTGCGTTGTTGCGCCGTTTGACCAAGAGTAGCTATCGAAACCTGCAGGAGCCGAAAGCGTTACAGATTCACCCGAGCACAGCTGAGTAGATCCCGAAGCTGAAATAGAAAGACCATCAATAAAACAGTCAGCTTCAAGGATTGAGTAATACTGATTGCTTTCAACATTTTCTAAAACTGTTTCGATACCGCTTGGCCATTCGATAACAACCTGATCGATAACGTCAGAAGCACCAAGACCGAAGTGACATCCAAAAGCGGTTACGATACCATAGCTTTCGCCGGCTCTCACTTCTCTCACTTGCACACCCCAATCGCCGTAAATTTTAACTTTCGCACCAACAGCATTTTTGTTTGACTGGATACCTTCAAGATCAAATACAACCCAATTGTTGTTGTTCCCGTTGTTCATCCAAAGGATGTCGGCGTTGTTAAAATCAGGATCAACATATCCGTTACCGTAAGTAGCGTAAATGTCTAGAGAACCATCGTGGTTAAGATCTCCAATTCCGAAGCTGTGCATTGTATCTCCTGAAGGGAATAGACCTGTCATTTCAGAAAATGTGCCATCGCCATTGTTGTGGAAGAATTTGTTTGTTCCACCACCGTAGATTAGATCAACGAAACCATCGTTATCAAAATCGGCCATTTTCGCCTGAAGGAAGAATGCATTTTGAACTAGGCCAGCGTTTGCTGTAATATCATCAAAATAGCCATTACCATCGTTCTCAAGCAACATCAAGTTCGTACTGTGGTTTGTAACCAAACAATCGAACTTACCATCGTTGTTGTAATCAGCCATATCAGCTGTCCATGACTGCTCATAGAAAACCAAGCCGCGTGCATCAGCTTGTTCTGTGAAGTTTCCATTTCCATCGTTCACCCAAAGTTGGTTGATACGACGTGGATCTTGAGGATCGTTGATAAACTGACGGCATTTCGCAAGGTACATATCTAGATCACCATCATCATCGAAGTCAGACCATACATTACCGTAGTTTCCGCTGTGATCTGTGTTTGGATAGTTTGGGTGCAAATAGTTTGTCACATCAAACATTGACGTGTTGTATTGCAAAGCACCAGAACCGTTGTTTCTCCAAATGTGCGATGGGCCGTCATCGTGACACGCGTAAAAATCTAGGTGACCATCGTTATCGATATCTGCGCAGTTGTTTGCCTGCATGAAGATATTTCCGTTAGGCAGCGTTTCTTCAGTAAAAACACCCGGAGCTGTGATACGCACATAATGCACACCATCATAGGCACCACCGCTGATCACATCGTTGTGTCCATCGTTGTCCATATCGCCAACCGTCATTCCCCATTGGTCACTTCCAGAAAGTACACCGTAGTCATACTCCTCAAGTCCGTTAGGAGTTTGATAAACGATATGCAAGTGATTAGACGCATCCATGATGATGATATCATCGAAACCATCATTGTCCATATCTGTAACACCTACAACGTTTCCAGAATGGTAGGTGCTAGGCAAGGATGCCGATGCGTTTGTGAAAGATTGGGCAGAGGCACTTGCAGATATGCCAATAAGCGCAATCAAAGAAAGGTAAAGGTTTTTCATATTTCCCTAATTGAATTTGATCCTTGAGGTTTAACAGACAAGTTTACAAATAAAAACTCACTGACCCTAAAGACGCTTATAACAATCAGGATGTTACATTGTTTGAAAGTTGTATTCCTTCCCGACCGATCAGGATCGGATTGTCTTGAATACGAGCTTCTTCAGGTCCATTTTCTAGCTTCAAAACGCCGCGAGGGCAAACTGAAGCGCATACACCACAGCCGACACATGACGAACGCACGATGTTCTGTCCGCGCTGTGCATAAGCCCTCACATCAATCCCCATTTCACAATGTGTAGAGCAGTTACCGCATGAAATGCACTGTCCGCCATTTGTTGTGATTCTGAATCGCGATTTGAAACGTTGCACCAAACCGAGGTAAGCAGCGAGCGGACAACCGAAACGGCACCAAACACGGCTTCCCATAACAGGGTAAAAGCCAGTACCAATGACTCCGGAGAATACAGATCCGATAAGGAAGCCGTACGTTTTTTGAATATCGTAGGTATCAATACCTGCAAGTTGAGAATCGCCAGAGAACCATGTGTACAAGGTGGCACCAGTCATAATAATCGCAAATACTAGCACACCATGAATCAAGTAGCGCTCGATTTTCCATGCCTTCATTGATTTGTCGGATAGTTGTCGGTATGGATCACCAAGCGTTTCAGCCAAACCACCACAACCGCAAACCCAGCTGCAATACCATCGTTTACCGAAGAAGTAGACCATTACTGGAACCACCACAATGATTAAAATCAAGCCCCAGAAAAGCATGAATATTCCGAACGTGCCGTTAGCGAGCATTGTATCGAGATTCCAACCGAAGAAGAAATCGTAATCGAGGGGCCAAATGTTTTTAAAGTCAGCCGCAGGCATATTGAAGCGAGAAAGAAGCTCCGGGATCATGAATGCGAAGGCAATTTGAAAGAACAATACAGAAGAAGTCCGCAAGATTTGATACTTATTGCCCCTGTATTTGATGAACATCCGAATTGCCATAACCGTCATCACTGTGCAGTACAGCAAGCCGTAAAGAAACCAACGGTCGCCGGGTTTGTTTTTGATTGCAAAGCTCAGAGGATCTGTTATCACCGCCCAGTTTATTGTCAGATCGGGATAGAAATACAAGACGATATAGAACGAAACGAGCCATCCAAAGACGATCCAACCTATCCAACCGCGATTGGTTGCGGCGCTGTGAAAGATGCCATCGTGTCTTATTCCTGGTGGTCCTAGCAGAACGATACCAGGCAGAACAAAAAGCAATCCACCCAATGCACCGAGACC
>JANRAA010000160.1 GCA_030728235.1 Flavobacteriales bacterium | reverse complement strand
ATGACGGGCATCGGCATTTGATTTCGGCAACATGATCGCCGCTTCGTATCGCGCTCCTGCAACAACACCTAGCACACCGAGTATCATTGCAAATTGTTCGAGCGTTGCAAATTCGGTTGGAGAGTACAGACGGGAAACAACAACAGAAAAGGCAAGAGCGATCAATTGACCGAGTGCCGTCCCTGTCATCAGGGTCAGAACATTTTTAACGAAAGTCGATTTTAAGCGCACCTTATTGCACTGCTGTTTTATCGCGTTGTTTTAGCGCCCGATCGGAACAGCTGTAAATACGTTCAATGATATCAACGACTTTCAGTCCTTCAAGCGCATTGGTTGTGATTTGGTTTCTACCTGCTAGTGTATCGATAACATTATCGATAACATACCCATGGTTAGCTGCTGAACCCTTGTAGTGACCGTAATCGTTGGCAGGATTTGACTCTTTCAGCACAGGCATTTCATAATCGCGGATATCGACATATTCCACCTCATTCATGTATTGACCACCGATTTTGACTGTTCCTTTTTCAGCAACGATAGTCATTGAGCTTTCGTAGTTTTTGCGATCTACAGCCGTAGAAAAACTTATGCTCCCCATTCCACCATTCACAAAATCGAAGCTAACGAAACCACTGTCTTCGAATTCGGTATTGTGTTGATGGCGGAAATCTCTGAATCGCGCTTGAATGTTATCGATATCACCAAAAAGCCAGTACATGATATCGATAAAGTGAGAGAATTGAGTGAACAGGGTACCACCGTCGAGAGCAAGGTCGCCTTTCCACGGAATTTTGCCGTAGTAATTGTCATCACGGTTCCAGAAGCAATTGATCTGCACCATGTATATACTCCCCATAATGCCTGATTCTACTACATCTTTGATCCATTCACTTGGGGGTGAGTAACGGTTTTGCATAACGGCAAAAACCTGGCGAGATACATTGAGAGACGCGTAAATTATTCTTTCACAATCGGCTTTTGACAGCGCCATTGGTTTTTCAATGATCACATGTTTCTTAGCGTTGAGAGCCAGGAGAGCAAGCTGAGCGTGCAAACCGTTCGGGGTGCAAATTGAAACGACATCCAATTCAGGGTGGTTTGCCAACAGTTCTTCAGTAGTTGGATAGAACGGAACATCCCACGTTACGCCGCATTCTTCACGAGAGCGGGGGTCGCAAATAGCGATCAATTCAGCTTCTTCATGGCGGATAACCATTTCAGCATGGCGTTTTCCGATGTGGCCTGCACCAATAACTCCAAAGCGCACTTTACTCATGTTACATTTTTGCGGCAAAGGTAACAAAAGTGGAAAGACTTAATCGTTCCTAACCGACCTGTTGAAAATCAAATACCCGAAGTTAAAAACGAGACTCCAGGGCTTCTCTTTGCCCTGGTAATAATTCGCTGCCAGGCTTATTGGGCCGATGGGACTTTCGAAGACCAAGTTCGTTGACCCGATGTAATAAGGTTTCCATGTTGCCTTATATTCAGGTTGCAGCAGTTCATCTTGTTGGATTTGTCGCAAAGCATTGAATACATATCCTTCAATCCGAAGATCGAGAGATTCGCTAAAACTTGTGATCAGCATGAATCCCCCAGCGGCGTATGAATGAGCCCTATGTTGGGGCAAGAAAAACGTCTGAGACTCCGGTATGGGTTGAAAGACAGGAGCTGAAATAACAGAGGCAATGTAGTTATCGAAGAAAGGCTGGTCAGACAGCACCCCTTCGAGCATAAAGCCCGCAGTGAACGGACCGAATTTTGAAAAATAGTTGACGTATGACACCTTTGCATTTAGCCAATTGTGGTAGATGTAGGTTGTATCATTCACCAAAGACGTGGACCCAGGAAGCGTTTTTTCTTCGCCCGTTACAAGTTTTGCTCTCAGTTTGAGAAACGTACCTGAATTGGCATAGAGCTTTCTATTCAGAGTATTTCGAATGTAAGCAAGGTCAAATATACCAGCGTCTAGTCGCGTGCGATCGGCGGTATCGGTTGCTAAGAAATTCTCTATTTGGTAGTATTCATCTTCGATTCGAGCGTAGTTCGAGTGCATTTCAAGGCGCCCTTTATTGTTGACTGGGATTTTGATTTTCAATCCACCATATCTTTCATTGATTACGATAAAGGAAGGCTTTACCTCTTCAAAGAACGTAGCGAAGGATCTAAAATAATCCCATCTATTAAATGTGAACCCCGGTTCTATGGAGATTGGGATGCTGAAAGGGAAATCGAAACGCATATCAGCATGCGCTGAACCATAAAATTTTCCGAAGTATGAGTTCGCATGAATCGAAGACCCTACCCTACCGAAGAAGTTGTATCTCACACCAATGTAACCAACATTTATTGGACGAGAAGAGAAGTTTCCTCCAGCGGTAAGGCCAATGTTTTTCTCCTTGCGGATATTCAGATTCAAGGTATACTTCTGATCTTGTCTGTTGTAGGTAGCAGCTGGAAAAGCCGACTTGATTTGATCATCGGCTAGCATCCTGAAGTACGTTCGTCTCATCTTGTTGATCGAGATTGTTTCTGACTTTCTTTCAAAGAACTGCTTCACATAAATCTTCTCTGTTTTCTCAACACCTGTAATGGTAACATTATTGAATACCATTGGCTTAAACCTCGATCGGAATTGTTTTCTGCTTTCAATTCGTTCCTCTTCGGAGATTCTTCTATTGGTAGCCGACAAAATGGTGTCCATTTGAACGAGCGCCTGCATGTAGCCAGCGCGAATCGCTTCTCCTACATCGGCAAAATCGAACGTCCCTATTTCAAGATCTGGCTCGATGATAATCATTTGTTCGCAGATCGCATCGAAATTCGTTTCGTACATCACCATGCTTTTAAACTGGGAGAGGATATCATCTTCTTCGGGAGGTTCTTCATTGTTCGACACATTGCTACCAATGATGATATCGGGCATGAATTCATGGTACATCACATTAGACGGGAAGTTGTTGTAAAGACCACCATCAAAAAGCAGACGACCATCCACCCGGATGGGTGACAAGTAAAAAGGGTAAGTCATTGAAGCCCTCACCGCAGTTGCAAGGTGACCATTTCTAAAAACCACTTCACGTTTTTCTTCAACATCCGCCGCCAGGCAGCGAAAAGGGACGTAAAGACTATCGAAATTGTAGTTTGCAGCTGCATCGGCTGAGCTAAGGTCTCTCATTAGGTTAAAGTCGAGAAGACCCGTGCTTATAAGATTCGTAGGTAAAGAAGAATTGATGAATTTTCCACTTGCGAACTTAATGGTTCCCATTCCGGCATCTTGCTCATTTTCTTTGAAGAAGTACCTCATTTCTTCATCGATATTGCCTTGAGCCATTCTCACATACTCATCAGATCGGACCAGCGAATCGATTTCAGCAATTGAGTATCCAGATGCATAAAGCGCTCCAATCATTGCCCCCATGGAAGTGCCTGTAATAAAGTCTATAGGCACATTGTTTTCTTCAAGCGCGCGGAGCACACCGATGTGGGCAGCAGCTTTCGCTCCGCCACCGCTCAGCACGACACCTACCCTTTGGGCATGTGCGGAGAGGGATATCAGCAGACAGCTGAACGAGAAGAGTTTGAGCAGATGATTCATTAGGCACAGTGGAACACAAAGGTGGTATTTTTCTACTGAAAATCCTGTTAAATGGCAGTGAATGAAATGTTAGAAAAGGGATGCGATGTAAGGAGCTGCCAGTTTCATGCGAGATCCGTACCACGAAAACATTTCACCATCGACCAGTTTTACCGAAGCGTTTGGGAATAGCTAGCGGTATCGGGCGGCATGTTTTTCGACAAAAGGAAAAGGTTCTGAGGCGAGGAGGATGTGGTCGGGGTTTAGGGATTGCAGATGTTCGATGGATATTTCCGGGTATCGAGATTGATTATCCGCAACGTTGCAGTAGCCGCAGAAGCTGAGCACATCACCGATGAAGGTGTTGTTTGCGGCAAGCATTTCGGGGTGTTGCCAGATGAGGTAAGCGACCTTTTTGCCAGCTGCGATGTCTTTGATTGGCGCCCATTTTTGCATTATTTCCGACACCATATTCTCGGCTTCTTCTTGCTTATCCGCAAATGTACCTACGACCCGAATCATTTCAAACGCTTCATGTAACGAGTGAATATCGCTCATCCAGACAGGAAATTCAGCGGCCAGGGCTTCAATCTGATCTTTCGTATTCTCTTCTTTGTTTGCGATGATTAAATCTGGCTGTAGTCTACGGACATTGTCTAGCCTCACGGTTTTTGTCCCCCCTACCCTTGCGACTTCTTTCCATTTAAGATTGGGGTGGATGCAGAACTTCGTAATTCCAACAACGGATTCATCCAAGCCCAAATCGTACAGCAGCTCTGTTTGGCTGGGCACCAAAGAGATTATGCGTTTTGGGGGCGATTGTAAAGAATGCTCTTTGCCTAGCGGATCGATGAAATTCATATCAGTTTAATAGATCTGAGACTTGCTCGGAAGTGAGGTCAATTTGTCCTTTCTCAAGCATTTCGAGGGCTTTCTCTTGATTATCCGCATTGATACCCAAGCTTTTTCCCAGCCCCTTCAAAAATTCAATTTCAGAAATACTTAGTTCGCCATCAACGGCTGCGAGCAACATGCATTGGTAAAAGAGACGCACCTTTTCGGTGTCTGCAAGATTATCCAAACTACCTGGTTCACCTATCTCACTCACATCAATCCCCGCATTTCGAGCTATTCGACTGATTATGATTTCTTCGGCATCATCAATTACACCGTCGATTTTAACAAGTT
>JANRAA010000159.1 GCA_030728235.1 Flavobacteriales bacterium | reverse complement strand
TCCCAGACCTTCAATCTCACCTGCATATGTCAGCAGCGATCGCGCTTGTCCAATTAAATCGAGTGAAATATTCGTCAACGCTATGTCTTCTTCCAACACAGGACCATGACCACACCATTCTCCCAATCGTTGACCGAGAATCAAGGCGTTGTCGCCCATGCGCAACACATATTCAAAAAGCTCTTTCTGCATCACATGTGTTTTAAAACGTCTGGCAAGTCGTAAAACGTTGGGTGACGATAGATTTTATCGTCGGAAGGAGCGAAAAGTTCGTCTTTCTCATCCGGCGATGAAGCCGTAATTTCAGCGGCAGGCACAACCCAAATGCTCATGCCTTCTTGACGACGAGTGTAAACATCTCGTGCATTTTCGATGGCCATTTGAGCATCAGCAGCGTGCAAGCTTCCAACATGCTTATGGCTAAGACCTTGACGGCTACGAATAAATACCTCCCAAAGAGGCCAGTTTGATTTGCTCATGGTAGATATTTTATGCGGCCTTTGTTTTAGCAGCGCGTTTGTTGGCATGTGCTGTAGCAGCTTCACGCACCCATGCGCCGTTTTCGTGTGCTTTTCTTCGCGCTGCTAGGCGTTCTCTGTTGCACGGACCATTTCCTTTGATAACATTGTAGAATTCTTCCCAATCAATAGCGCCGAAGTCGTAATGTCCACGCTCTTCATTCCATTTTAGGTCGGCATCAGGCACCGTGAGACCAAGGATTTCTGCTTGAGGAATGGTCATATCGACAAAGCGTTGACGCAGTTCATCGTTGCTGAAATGCTTGATTTTCCATCGCATTGAAGTCGCGCTATGCGGCGAATCGGCATCTGACGGACCAAACATCATCAAACTTGGCCACCACCAGCGGTTCAAAGCATCTTGCGCCATCGCTTTTTGTTCGGCAGTGCCCTGCGTCATGGTGAGTAGAATCTGGTATCCTTGACGTTGGTGGAAGCTTTCTTCCTTGCACACACGCACCATGGCGCGCGCATACGGTCCGTAAGAACACTTGCACAGAGGCACCTGGTTCATGATGGCAGCACCGTCAACCAGCCACCCAATGGCGCCGATATCGGCCCAGTTTAAAGTAGGATAGTTGAAAATCGATGAGTATTTTGCTTTTCCGCTCAACAACTCTTCAATCATCGTGTCGCGATCAATACCGAGTGTTTCAGCAGCACTGTAGAGGTACAGGCCATGTCCGGCTTCATCTTGAACCTTAGCAAGCAAAATCGCCTTGCGCTTCAAACTCGGGGCCCGAGAAATCCAATTCCCTTCGGGCAGCATGCCCACAATTTCCGAGTGAGCATGTTGAGAAATTTGGCGAATGAGCGTCTTTCGATACGCATCCGGCATCCAATCTTTTGGCTCAACCTTTTTGTTATCAGCTACATAAGCTTCAAAACGATCCAGTAAGTTCATTTCTTCCATTCGTCTGAAGGATTTTTGGTCTACAATTTTACGAAAATACAGCCTTTGATCTATAATAACATAACATAAGTCAGTTGGTTCATTTCAATTATGTCAAGCGATGTAGACTTCACATTTATATATTTGCCAAAATTCTTTTCATGCGTCATTTTCATCCATTGCGTGTTGCGGAAGTTAAGAAAGAGACTTCTGATTGTGTTTCCATCAAATTTGATATCCCTGCAGAAAGTGCTGATTTGTTTAAATATACTCAGGGTCAGTATGTTACACTTCGTGTAGATATCGATGGAGAAGAAGTGCGTCGATCGTATTCGATTTGCAGCGGAGTGAACGACGGAGAGTTGCGTGTGGCGGTGAAGGAAGTAGAAGGGGGGAAGTTCAGCACATATGCCAACCATGAGTTGAAAGCTGGCGATGTTATCGAGGCCATGCCTCCAATGGGTAACTTCTTCGTGAAACTCGATCCTTCAAAGAAAGGAAGCTATACGGCATTTGTCGCCGGGTCAGGAATAACACCTGTTTTGTCGATCATCAAAACAACCCTTGAAACCGAACCTGAAAGTGAGTTTACCTTGTTTTATAGCAACCGCAATTTTGGCGGTATCATCTTCCGCGAAGCGCTAGAAGATTTGAAAGACAGGTACATGAATCGCTTGCGTGTTTTTCACCTTCTTTCCAGGGAGACGAGTGAAGTTGCGCTGTTTGCCGGACGTATCGACGAGGAAAAATGCACCGCCTTGTGCAATGCTTTGTTGGATGTCGAAAACACCAATGCATTCTTCATTTGCGGTCCTGAACCGATGATTCATAGTGTGAAAGACAGTCTGCATAAATCTGGCGTAGCCAAAGAAAAAGTGCTTTTTGAATTGTTTACCTCACCAGTGGTTGGCGCTTTGCAGCAGAAAGTTGAGAAAGCCAGTGAGGCACGTTACAGCGGACAATCAGCGCAAGTGGAGTTGATACTTGATGGAACAAGCATGACCTTCGATTTGCCATACGACGGAAAGAATGTTTTGGATGCCGCGCTAGCCCTCGGTGCCGACCTTCCATTTGCTTGTAAAGGCGGAGTATGCTGCACCTGCAGAGCCAAACTTACAGAAGGCGAAGTACACATGGCTGTGAACTATTCGCTAGAAGAAGAAGAGGTAGAAAGAGGGTTTATTCTAACCTGCCAGTCGCACCCACGCAGTGGAAAAATAGTTGTCGATTTCGACCAACAGTAATTCTACTCTTCCCTCTCAGAAAGCTCTAGCCAGCGGTCGCCGCTACTGTTAAGTTCTTCAATCACACTGCCCAATTCAGCGCTGATCGCGGATATTTTTTCGTGGTCAAGAGGCTGCATCAGTTCTTGTTCCAGCACCACTTTCCGACTTTCAAGTTCATCAATCCGGCTTGTGAGTTGATCGAGTTCGAATTTCTCTTTGAAAGATAGCTTGCCCGTTTTTGGTGCCGTCGCTGCCTTCACATCTTTCACCTCAGCTTTTACTGTTGGCGCAGCTCTTTTAGCAGCTTCTTCTTTGTCCCGAATATCTTTGTAAATACTGTAGTTACCCGGTATTTCACGCAGTTCGCCATCGCCTTCGAAAAGTAGGATGTGGTCAACCAGCTTATCCATGAAATAGCGGTCGTGACTAACGATTAGCAAACAGCCAGGGAAATCTTTCAAGTAGTCTTCAAGCACCGAGAGGGTGAAGATATCGAGATCGTTGGTAGGCTCATCGAGGATCAAGAAATTCGGATTCGCCATCAAGATTGTGAGCAAATACAAGCGTTTACGTTCACCACCGCTCAGTTTTGAAATGTACTGGTGGTGCATGTTTCGTGGAAACAAGAAGCGTTCAAGCAGTTGTGCCGCGGTAATCTTCGCTCCTCCTGTCAATGGAATGACTTCGGCAATTTCTTTGATAGCCTCAATAACCCGCATCCCTTCTTTGAAGGTCATGTCTTGTTGGGTGTAATAGCCAAAAACCACCGTTTCACCAATCACCACTTTTCCGCCATCTACCTCTTCTTTTCCTGTAATCAGGTTGAGCAAAGTACTTTTTCCGCTTCCGTTCGGGCCAACAATGCCCATTTTCTCTCCGCGGATAAAGGCGTATTCAAAGTTGTTTATGATGCGTTTTTTGCCGTGAGCCTTTTTTATTTTAATAAGCTCGACAATCTTTCCACCCAATCGGTGTGGGTTTAGGTTTAAAGTCAAACCGTCATCTTCCAAGCGCACCGTTGCCGACTTTTTCACATCGTCGAACTGATCTTGGCGGTATTTGGATTTTGTTGTCCGCGCTTTTGGCTGTGTCCTTATCCACGCCAATTCCCGTCTGAACAGGTTTCTTGCTTTTTCTCTGTTGACATAAGCCAACTCTTCACGTTCATCTTTCTTTTCGAGGAAATAGGAGAAGTTTCCTTTGTATTTGAATATTTCCCCTTCGTCGAGTTCTAGAATCTCATCGCATACCACCTCAAGAAAATAGCGGTCGTGAGTTACCATGAGCAGCGTCATCGATGAGCGTACGAGGTACTCTTCAAGCCACTCAATCATTTCAAGGTCAAGGTGGTTGGTAGGCTCATCCAGTAGGAGCAGGTCGGGTTGAGATATAAGCGCTTTAGCGAGTGCGACACGACGTTTTTCACCACCCGACATCGTGGCTACGTTCATGCTTAGGTCGTGCAGATTCAGTTTTCCGAGAATTTGCTTCGCATCAGATTCGTAGTTCCAGGCGTCATGTTGGTCCATCAAATCCATGGCGCGCTGCACTGCCGAGGGGTCTTGCTGATTTTCTGGTTTCAGCATGATCGACTCGTAGTTGCGAATGGCTTTCACCATGTCGTTATCGGCGTCGAATAGGTTCTCAAGAATGGAGGCTGCTTCATCGAGGCCGTGATCTTGGGCGAGGTACGACATGCGGACATCGTTGTTGAAGATCACCCTTCCAACATCTGGAGTGTCTTCTCCTGTGAGAATTCTCAAAAGCGTTGTTTTGCCCGCACCATTTCTAGCTACGAGTGCAACTTTTTGTCCTTTTGTGATCCCAAAGGTTAGATTTTCAAAAATGAGTCGTTCGCCAAATCGCTTCGACACACCCTCAACCGAGAGATAGTTCACAATGCCTTCCATGCTGCAAAGATGCTTGAAATGTTGCTCATATTCATCATCCGCGCAGCGAATAGATAGTTGTTTTTCACCGATGGTAAGAAATCGTATCTAAAGGGATAGAAAGGTTAAATATTCATAGCGTTATTCTTCAAACTCTGGATGAATGCTTCTTAAGGAATATAATTATCCGCAATCGTGCCCAGCCAGCTGAATCAAAGTTTCAACTGCTACTTTGAAAATTTCAGACTCATCTCTGAG
>JANRAA010000158.1:601-4795 GCA_030728235.1 Flavobacteriales bacterium | reverse complement strand
TCGTATGATCCACTAGCTAGTCCTTCAAGTACACCGTTGTTTACAGTTTCACCATCAACAGTATAAGTGTATCCAGGATTACCGCCAGTAGCTGTGAAAGTGATTGATCCGTTCGCATCATCAGCACAAAGCGGATTAGCAGTAGTGCTAGACACAGAAACAGCTGAAGGTTCAGCAATGGTTACAGTAGTTGTACCTTGACAACCTTCATCGTCAACAGCAACAATGATGTATTCGCCAGCTGCAAGATCTGGCCATTCGCTAGCTGCACCAAAGGCACCACCTTCGAAGCTATAAGTGAAACCGCCGTTACCGCCATTGGCTGCAACATCGATAAATCCGTTTGTGTCTCCGTTACAAAGCACATCGGTTGCTGTAGAAGCGAAACCGACAGCAGCAGGTGAGCCAATAGTCACAGGGTTGTTAGCAGTATCAGTACATCCATTAACATCTACACCGTATACGGTGAATGTACCAGGACCTACGTTGAAAATGTTGCTTGTTTGGAAGTTGATGTTGTCCAAAGAGTATTGAATACCACCAGCTCCACCGAAGCCAACACAAACAATGATACCGTCAGATGAATCTGAACATGTAGCAGCGAGAGAAGAAGAAACGTTTACTTGAACAGCAAGCGGCTGAGTAACGTTCAAAGAAGTAGACTGACCTGTGCACCCGTTAGCATCAACAGCATATACAGTGTATAGACCAGGTGCTAGGTTTGAGAATACAGGAGTTGCAGTTGAGTTGCTCATGTTTGCAGCAAGCGAGTATGTGAACGCTCCGGTTCCTCCAACAGGAGTGCCTGTTACAACTGCGTTAGCATTTCCGTTACATGTGATAGGGGAAGTGAGTGCCAACGACACAGACACCGGCGCAGGCGCAGGAATCTGGAATGTTTGGACAACTTGACAACCTTCAGAGTCTGTAACAGTAATCGTGTGGTTTCCACCAGCAAGGTTATTGTAGTTTCCAATAGCCAAGTTGTTGCCATTATCGAGAACGAATACAGCACCACCTTGTTGACCAGAAACTGTGATTTGAGCGGTACCATTCGATTGACCTGCACAAGTGATTGGCGTCGTGTTGATATTTGCTATTGCAAGTGTGCATTCATATTCACAGCTACAGTCTTCGTATGTTGCATCAACATCGTAGTTCGAAGCGCTAGGATCGTTACAACCTGGAACAGCTCCGGCTTCTGATGAAAATGGGAAACACAAGAATTCTTGGTCATCAGCTTGAACACCATTCAAGAAGATTTGAGCGTTTACGTAACCATCAAATACTCCATCAGTAGTGAACTGACCGATCAAGACTTTGTTGTCTGGACCTGCAATTGCATTTACTGTTTGAGCAGAGAAAAGAGTAAACCAAGCTCCACCGATCAGTCCGCTAATCACAATGTCATTACCAGCCTCAAAGTTGGTTACCCATGGCTCAGCGCCGCTTTGTTGAGCTGTAATGCTTGTTCCTGGATCGTTTGAATTTGCTCGTCCAATTGTTACGAAGCTATCATACTCCGTTTCAGGGAAAACTGAGAAAATTGCAGGGTTCACAACATCACCAGTAGCGCCTCCGAGAGGAGTCTGCCAGAATGATGTGCTTGAGCGAATCTCGAGAGGCTTACCAGCCAATCCGAAAATTGCACTTACGAAATCGTCTTGATCGCCTAGAACAGCATACAAGCGATAAGTCGTGTAACCAGTAAGATCAGTAGCACCAACCATTCCGGTGTGCACAGCATACTCTTCAACTTCTACTCCAACCATTTGGGCTTTAGAGTATAGGCCTGATGCCAATAGTAGAGAAAACAATAATAGTTTTTTCATAAGGTGATGATTAATAGAAAGTATTTTCAATTCTAGCGTCAAATATACACGCTTCAGCCAAGCTAACAATCAATTGAGGCTGTTTTTTACGATATCTTCTCCACACTTAAAAAGTGTTTTATGAACAAAAAAAAAAAATCGCCTTCATCTAAATGAAGTCGCTAAGAAAAACACTGAGAATTTCTTATTTATTAACTAATTTCATTCGTGATGCGTTTCCGTTGTTTACAACAGAAATTGCATAAACACCATTCGCAAGATCGCTAACAATGATTTCATGTTGGTTGTTTGCAACCGCGATGAAGTTCACTTCTTTCACTAGACGGCCGTTTACGTCAACGATTTGAACAGCAGTCATTCCCGACATATCACCAACAATGGTTAGTGCATCAGTAGCTGGGTTTGGGTACAAGTTCAAAGCAAGTACGTTGGTTTCATTCACATTGATACCACAAGCCACACAAGCGTTGTAACAAACTAGATCAAGTGTTTCAGCAACACCAGAGCGAGTGTATGTACGGTTCCAACCGCCAACACCGTTCGCAGCTCCGCAACCACCGATTGAGAAATCGTAAGACTCACCTACTGACTCATCGTTAGCACCGTTCGGGAATGGGTCACCGTTGGTAAACTTGTACTGGATATCGCCAGAACCTGAAACGTTAACTGTGCATTCATAAACACCGTCGGCATTGTCATCAGTCATTTGCGTTGCACCAGCTTGCCACTGTGGGTTTGTGAAACCACCGATCATCCAAACACCGTCAGCGCTTACTACTTCGTCTGACATATCAACACGGAAAGTTATGTCAGCAGGGTCAGGATCATTGATACAAGACTCAGAACACTGGTTGAAGCAGTACTCGAAAGTGATAGGGTCAGTAGCTACTTCAATGAAGCGGTTACCATTCTGAGAACATCCAGGAGGAACTGATTCCCAGCCTCCGCTGCCATTTTGAAACTTGTACTCATAGGTTCCTGGCTGCATTGGAAGGGTAACTTCCCAGATACCGTCAGCATCACCATCCGCCAAAGGCGTAGTTCCTGAAGACCATCCTTGGAAAGCACCAGCGATGAAAACACCATCGCCAGCAACTGTTTGAAGCGCCATATTCACGCGGAAAGTAACCATGGTAGGAGCTACACACGTTCCGCAAACACCGAAACATGAACTTTCGGTTACAGTGTTAGCGTCGGTAAGAACCAACAAACGGTTTCCGCTGCCATCTGAACAATCGCCAACAATGTTTTCGTTTGGAAGATCCCAAGAGTCACCGTTTACAAACTTGTAAACAAGCTCATCACCATTGGTTCCGCCCAATACAGAAGGATCGAATGAGTAGATAACTTCATAAACCATGTCGCCGTCAGCATCAGAAAGCATTGTTGCTGCAGGATCCCAACCTTGGAAGTTACCAGCAACGTGAACACCTTGTGGTGCTACACCAGCTTCTAAAGACATGTCGACAAGGAAACGAACAGTGTATTCGTTACAAGCAGCGCAGCTACCGAAACATACCGAGTATGTAGTTGCTTCAGAAACAGTTACTTTGCGGTTCGTGTTTCCTGAAAGGTCAGCACGACAAGCACTAGGAACTGATTCTTCGAAAGGCCAGTCGTTACCGTTCAAAAACTTGAACTCGTAATCACCAGCATCCAATGATAAAGTAACAGCATAAATGCCGCTTCCCATATCGGTTAGAGGTGTACCACTTGGGCTCCATCCCTGGAAAGATCCAGCGACGTGAACTCCGTTTGCATCAACGGTTTCGTTCGACATATCAACCATAAAAGTGACGTCAAACTGCGCCATGGCTGATGTTGCTACTAACATCGATGCGATTAGAAAACTATAAAACTTCTTCATACTATTTGGTTTAATACAAGATTAGAGTGTGTACTTTAGACACTTTGTAAAAGTATTTAATTTTTTCATTCTTAGAGATTTCTTTACATGTCATTAAGATACATTTTAACAATATCTATCCCTACATTGTTCACAATGAACATGTTAACGACATATTCACAAGTTCAAGATGATGCATTTATCAAGGCGATTTCAGGTCAAAGCATAGATGATTTTCGGGTAGACCCACCTTATTGGTGGACAGACATGAAAAATCATGAACTGGAGATCTTGATATATGGCGAAGGAATTGGAGCAAGCAATATTTCACTCAATAGCACGGCGGCCTCTATCATCCGCGCTGAACGCGCGATGAATGAAAATTACATATTCATAACCTTGAAGATAAGCGAAGATGCAAAAGCAGGAGAGCTAAATTTTCAAATCGTTGACAAAACGGGTAATGCGCAGACATTGAAGTATGCCCTGCGTGAAAAGAGCGAGATGGCTTTTGGC
>JANRAA010000158.1:0-591 GCA_030728235.1 Flavobacteriales bacterium | reverse complement strand
GATTTAGCAGGCATGACAGCGCACTTGGATTACCTTGAAGAACTTGGAGTGACTGCTATTTGGCCGAACCCCGTTTGGGAGAACGACGAGCCGAAAGCATCGTATCACGGCTATGCTCCTACCGACATTTACAGAATTGATCGCAGACTTGGAGATGCAGATGACTATGCTGAATTTGTTGAGCAATCGCACAAACGCGGAATCAAAGTCGTTAAAGACATCGTTTACAACCACTGGGGAGACCAGCACTGGATATACAAAGACCTACCAGATTCAAGTTGGTTGAATGTTTGGGACCAATACACACGCACCAATTACAGAGCTGTTGCCTTGGTTGACCCGTATGCGTCGGATTATGACAAAAAACGTATGACCGACGGATGGTTCGACAGGCACATGCCCGATTTGAACCAACGCAATCCACATCTTGCGAATTACCTTATACAGCATAGCATTTGGTGGGCCGGACATTATGGAATTGACAGTTATCGGATTGATACCTATGCCTATCCGGATCAGTTGTTTATGAAAGAATTGGCAGAGCGACTTCACAGAGAGTTCCCTACCCTATTTCTTTTTGGAGAGACATGG
>JANRAA010000157.1 GCA_030728235.1 Flavobacteriales bacterium | reverse complement strand
GTTCTGGTGAATCTCCTACTCGGTCAGTTCGCGCCTGATATCGCCATTGAAAGCACCCACCTTGTAAACTTGCCGGTTGTAAATGGAGAAACAGGAATGGACGAGATTTTTACGTCGCCTGATTGGACAATCTTCTCCAATCCGAAATTGTATCTGGTAGCGCTGACCTTGGCATTGATCGCAAGTTTGGAAACATTGTTGAGTTTGGGCGCTGTAGATAAGTTGGATCCCGAAAAAAGGCAAACACCTCCAAACCGTGAGCTAATTGCCCAAGGAGTAGGGAATACACTTAGCGGATTGATAGGTGGACTGCCGATTACAGCGGTTATCGTGCGCAGCTCTGCTAACCTCGATGCTGGAGCAAAGTCAAAACTTTCGACCATCCTCCATGGGGTGATTTTGCTCTTGAGTGTTATTTTTATTCCTGGCATCTTAAATAAAATACCGTATTCGTCGCTGGCGGCAATCCTCATTCTGGTGGGTTATAAATTAACCAAGCCCGCTTTGTATAAAGAGCAGTTTGGTTTGGGATGGAAGCAGTTCATACCCTTCATCGTTACAGTGCTTGCTATCTTGTTTTCTGATCTCTTGATCGGTATTTTGATTGGTTTGGCAGTAGGGGTTTTTTATATCCTAAAAGCCAATTATAAAGTGCCATTTTCTACTAGTGAGCGCGGACATCAATACGGGAATGCGAAGGTCATTCAACTAAGTGAGCACGTTTCATTTTTAAACAAACCGAGCCTAATCCGCACCCTCGACGAATTGCCGAGCGATAGCAAAGTAGTTATTGACGGCTCTTCAACACAATTTATTGATTTCGATGTCCTTGAAGTCATGCATGATTTCTTACACCGAGCAAAAGAAAAGAACATTACTGTGCGAGTTATCGGGATTTCCGATTTGTCGGCAAAACAAAAAGAGAACGAATGAATTTTTACGACCAACTCATAGAGAACAATAGGAAGTGGGTAGCAAGTAAATTGCAAGAAGACCCTGAATATTTTACCAGTTTAGCGAACGGACAAAAACCACCGCTTTTGTGGATCGGGTGTGCTGATAGCCGCGTGCCAGCCAACGAAATCACTGGCACAAAACCAGGAGAAGTATTCGTGCACCGCAACATCGCAAACATGGTAGTGCATACCGATATGAACATGCTCAGCGTGCTCGACTATGCAGTGAATGTGCTGCGCGTGAAGCACGTAATCGTTTGCGGACATTACGGATGCGGTGGTTTGGAAGCAGCAATGGGACACAAACAGTTTGGCTTGATCGACAACTGGTTGCGCCACATTAAAGATGTGTACCGCATGTACAGCAAAGAGCTCGATAAAATTGAAGATACCCAAGAGCGCTTGAGACGGTTTGTGGAGGTGAACGTGATGGAGCAAGTTTACGATTTGGCAAAGACGTCGATCGTGCAGCACGCATGGAGAAACGGACAAGAACTGGAGCTTCACGGTTGGGTGTACGACATCAAAAATGGATTGGTGAAAGACCTCGATGTGACCGTAAGCGATGACTCTAATTTAGAAGAAGTCTATAAAGTAGATTAATTGGACATTTCTCTCTCAAAACGATACATTTGAGAGAGAAAATTTCCATCTATGGCCTCTAGAATCACATCATTCCGAGAATACGAGCAGAAGTACGCACAGAGTGTTCAAGACCCAGAAGGGTTTTGGGACGAGGTCGCCCAAGAGTTTGTGTGGCGCAAGCCTTACAACAAAGTGTGCCAATGGGAGTTCGAGACTCCCGATGTGAAGTGGTTTCTCGGCGGGAAGATGAACATTACGGAGAACTGTTTAGACCGCCATCTCGACACACGAGGCAACAAGACTGCTTTTATTTGGGAGCCGAATGATCCGCATCAAGGGGTCGTAAAACTCACCTATCGCGAGCTGTACGAGAAAGTCTGCCAGTTCGCAAATGCGCTAAAATCAAAAGGAATTCGCAAAGGAGATCGGGTCATCATTTACATGCCAATGGTGCCTGAACTTACGATTGCTGTGCTGGCTTGTGCACGCATAGGTGCAGTGCATTCGGTTGTCTTTGCTGGCTTTTCTGCCAATGCACTATCTGATAGAATCAACGACGCCGCAGCAACCATGGTCATAACCGCCGATGGGTTGAATCGCGGTACCAAGCAAGTGCCTCTCAAGCGTGTTGTTGATGAAGCGCTGGAGTCGTGCACCACCATTCAAACAGTAATTGTTTTCGACTGCGTCGGATGGAAACCCGAATTGCACGCCGGTCGTGATGTTTGGTGGCACGACGCCATCGAAGGCATGGCGTTGAGCTGTGAGGCCGAAGTCATGGACAGTGAAGACATGCTTTTCATCTTATACACTTCAGGGTCTACAGGCAAGCCCAAAGGAGTGGTTCACACCTGCGGTGGATACATGGTGTATGCAGGATATTCATTTCAGAACGTATTTCAAATTGAAGAAAATGATGTGTATTGGTGCACCGCCGACATTGGTTGGATAACAGGACATACATACATCGTCTACGGTCCTTTGCTAGCGGGCACAACAACAGTTATGTTTGAAGGGGTGCCAACGTATCCAGATGCAGGACGTTTTTGGCAGGTTTGCGATAAGCATGGAGTAACCATTTTCTACACCGCGCCAACAGCTATTCGCGCACTGATGGCTTGCGGGATTGATCACGTGTTATCGTACAACCTACACTCATTGCGCCTTCTCGGAACTGTGGGAGAACCAATAAACGACGAAGCATGGAAATGGTACCATGTGCACATAGGAAAAGAGAGATGTCCGATTGTTGACACATGGTGGCAAACCGAAACCGGTGGTATCATGATTTCAGGAATGGGAGGCTTGAGCCCCATGAACCCAGCACATGCTGGATTTCCACTGCCAGGCATTCAGCCCGTGTTGCTTGACCAAGAAGGAAAAGAAATAACATCCAACGAAGTTGAAGGCTATTTGTGTATTAAGCATCCTTGGCCATCGATGATACGCACTACATACGGCGACCATGAGCGCTGCAAGCACACCTATTTCTCACATTACAAGAATCACTATTTCACTGGCGATGGCGCCAAGCGCGATGAAAACGGGTTGTACCGTATCATTGGGCGGGTTGATGATGTGATCAACGTAAGCGGACATAGATTCGGAACTGCGGAGATAGAGGAAGCCATCAATGCCAATAAGTTTGTCGTTGAATCGGCCGTTGTGGGGTATCCGCACGATGTGAAAGGGCAGGGGATATATGCCTTTGTTATTTGCGATTCAATGCCAGAAGACGCCTCTTTACGCCGCGATGAAATCATCGAAACCGTAGTAGAGCAGATCGGAAGAATCGCCAAGCCAGAAAAAATACAGTTTGTAACAGGATTGCCGAAAACACGATCGGGAAAGATCATGCGCCGCATACTGCGCAAAGTTGCCGAAGGCGATGCCAGCAATTTGGGCGATACATCAACACTTTTGGATCCGGATGTGGTGGATGAAATAGTGAAAGGGGCACTCTAATCACTGCGTATATTTACGCAGTAAATACCGTATTATTACTGTTGATTGAAATGTCATAAATATCAAATGAATTACTACTTTCGTTTCCGCTTTTTAGCAGATAACTTTAAGTATTAACTAAATCAAATGTTTATGAAATTGTTTAAAATCTCATTTCTTCTTTTCTCTATGCTTGCTGTAGTTGCCCTAACAGGTTGTAAGAAAGAGGGTTGTATGGATCAAGATGCAACGAACTATTCTCCAGACGCAAAGAAAGATGATGGAACTTGTGCTTTCACTGGTGAAGTTGTTATTTGGTACGGCGAAGGTGCTTCAGACGGCCTAATCTCTGATGGTGCAACATCGCTTACGTTCTTGGTTGATGGTGAAATCGTAGGCTCTACGTCTTCATCTGTGTTTTGGACAGCTGCTCCAACTTGTGGTTCAAATGCATCTATTACTATATCTAAGGATCTAGGAAACGCTAAGAATAAATCTTACACCTATTCAGTAGAGGATCAGACAGGTTATGTGTATTGGACAGGGATATTGAATTTCACTGCAAACTCTTGCGAATCAGTTCAGCTGGTTTGGTAATTGTTTTACAAGTTGATGAGGTGTGCGAAAGAGGTAAGCCTAATTGGTTTTCTTAATTTGCAAAGAAACGACACCTTTATCCGATATAAAAAAGAGGCTTCCTGAATAAGTTAGCCTCTTTTTTTTTGTCAATTTCAAAAAGTCAAATTAATCCCAACCTGCAACTGCACGGTGCGTGCATATGAGGGAAGTGGAACGCGTGATTCTTCGTTTCCAAGTTCGTCGGTAAAGACCAGCGGATTTAAGACTGCGGCAAGCAGGTTATCTGTGGCAACGTAAAACTGCAACGGACCACCATTCAACCGGAGACCCAATCCAAGGTTTTTGAAGTTCCGGTCGATGACTGAATAGGCGATGGTAGCGCTCAACCAGCGTTTCACATTTTGTGAATAGGCAATGGTGTATGTCGGACGAAGACGACCTTTGTACACTTCGCTTTGAAACAACACACCAATGGAGCCAGATGTCAATGAATCCAATCCAAACAGCATATAATCGGCACCGATTTGGAAACGTGCCAGCGTAGCCGATCTGTAGTTGTTTTCGTTGTCGGCATAACCAAATTCATCCTCCGCCTCTGCTAGGATGTCTGTGAGTTGTTGGTCTAAGCTATCACCGACATTGCTCAACGACGTTATCATGCCATCGGTGAATTCCAAACCGATGTATGCAAACTCACCTTTTGAGCTTTTTATATTCCGAACACCACGTTTCCAGTTGATAAAACCCAGATCGGT
>JANRAA010000156.1:17428-25879 GCA_030728235.1 Flavobacteriales bacterium | reverse complement strand
ATGGCGTCGCATGAGTTCAGGACTCCGCTTAGCACTATTTTGTCGAGTGTGAATCTCTTGAAAAAAGCACAGGTAATAGAAGAAGAACAGCGAAGAGAAAAACACCTCAATCGCATCCGCGCCAGCGTTCAGAATTTAACAGCAATATTGAATGATTTCTTATCACTCGATAAGCTCGAAGAAGGGTTGGTGCATTTAAATGTAAAGAGCTTTGATATTCGGGTGCTCATCATCGATCTCATTGAAGAAATCGAGGGGTTGAAGAAACCAGGACAAAATATACTTTTCAACGTTCATGAGAATTGTATCATCCACGCTGACGAACAGATGGTGCGCAATGTCATGATTAACTTGATTTCAAATGCGTTGAAATACTCTCCTGAAAATAGCAATGTAGTTATTGACTGCAGCGATGCTGAAAAGTACATTGAAATCTCTGTCAGCGACAGCGGAATTGGCATACCACAAGAAGAGCAGGAGCATCTTTTCGGACGATTTTTCAGGGCTACCAACGCCTTTAATATTCAAGGTACGGGCCTAGGTTTGCACATTGTGAAGAGATATGTAGATTTACTGAAAGGAGACATTCGTTTTGTGAGTTCCCCTGAAACAGGTACAACGTTCAGTGTCAGTTTACCTAAAACAATTGAGCATGAAGAAGATATTGTTGATTGAAGATAACCTCGAAATGCGCGAGAACACAGCTGAAATTTTGGAGCTCGCTAACTATGAG
Organism: Flavobacteriales bacterium; assembly: GCA_030728235.1. Lineage (GTDB taxonomy): Bacteria > Bacteroidota > Bacteroidia > Flavobacteriales_D > Sanyastnellaceae > RI-182. The sequence continues at coordinate 25,146 of JANRAA010000156.1, read as the reverse complement.
GTGGTAACAGCAGAAAACGGTAAGGTGGGCGTAGAAAAGGCAAAAGCCGTATTACCCGATCTGATCATTTGCGATATCATGATGCCCGAATTGGATGGGTATGGTGTGCTCTATTATCTGGGCAAAGACCCTAAAACAGCGGCCATTCCATTTATATTTCTCACAGCGAAGGCTGAATTGAGTGAGATGCGAAAGGGGATGAATCTGGGTGCTGACGACTATCTTACCAAGCCTTATGAAGAAATGGAACTGCTCAACGCGATCGAAAGTCGGATCAAAAAAAGCGATGCGGTAAAAAAAGAATACAACTCTCTTGAGGCGGGTGTTGAATCTTTTCTAAACGATGCAAGGGGCTTGCTGGCTCTCGAAGACCTCGCAAAAGACCGTCGCTCGCGCGAGTTTGCTCCAAAAGAAATTGTTTTCCGCGAAGGCGATGCGCCGAACTATTTGTTCTTCTTGAAAAGTGGCAAGGTGAAAATCATCAAGTCTGACCATTATGGCAAAGAGCTGGTGGTCGGACTTTTCAGTGCAGGTGAATTCTTCGGGTTTATGTCTATTCTCGAAGGCTCCGACCACAAAGAAACCGCCATCGCGCTCGAAAAAGCTGAGGCCTTGCTTGTTCCCAAAGCCGATTTCCTTACCCTCATAGAGTCGAACAGAGATGTGGCCGCGCGGTTCATTAAGATGCTTGCTGGTAACGTGCACGACAATGAAGAAAAACTGCTTCAATTGGCATATGCTCCTGTGCGTGAGCGCACTGCAACAGCTTTGCTTGAGCTGCATGAACGCTATGGCAGTGGTGCTGAAATACGCATCTCTCGCGACGACCTAGCAGCCATGGTGGGCACTGCCACTGAATCGCTCATTCGCACCCTATCAGACTTCAAAGAAGATGGAAGTATCGAGGTGCATGGCCGCTCCATCGTTATCTGTCGTCCTGATACCCTCAAAAAGTATTCGGGTCAGGGGAAATAACAGACGCTTTTTCAGGATATGGTTGTGTCATTCATTTAACTGACGCATATCAGTCATCCCCCTAATCTAGTTCATGAATTTCGCGCAGAGGTGCCCCCATCTTTGCATAGAACCTTTCGTTCACCAATTTTCAGAATTGGAAATGAAAAAATCGAAACGCCATGAACATTGTAATCACACCTGAAACAACAGTTGGGTCTTTAAGGGCACAGTTCCACTTGGAATTTCCGCGCCTATCTCTGCGCTTGTTTGAGTCGTCTCATGCAAAAGGCAAAGGGTCTCCCGCGTCTCAAATGATCGACGATAATGAAAGTTTATCCCGCTGGGTCAAGTCGCCGTTGTCGCTATTCATAGATCCTGAAATGACAGTAGAGCAAGTGGAGTCGATTTTTGAGAAGTCGGGAATGCACGTTCAGGTCTTTCGTCAATCTGGTAAGTTATGGTTGGAGAACACACGCCCCGACGATTGGGCGCTAAGCCGCATCAACACTGAAGAATATTAATTAAGAAATACATATCAATAAGATGAACAAAGATAAAATTGCACTCGAAGAACGCGCACAAATTGATGTGCTGCACGCTGACCATATGACATGGTTTAAACAATTGGATTTCTATAAAGATGAACTGGTTGTGCTCACAAAACGCCTTGCTGAGGTGAGCGTGAAAAACAACAGCATCGAAACACGTCAGGGTGTTGAACAGTTTCAAAACCGATTCATTCGCGAACGTGAGGTGATCGATATTTTGGAACACGACATCAAGCTCCACGAAAACAAAATCGTGAAAGAGGTCGAAGAAAACCCAGTGGCAGCTACAAAATCGTACCATGAGTACCATTCAGGATTGGCCGACCGCATGACCACAATGGAAAAGCTATTCGCTGATTTGAGAGTAGAATTCAATCAGTTTTTGACCAAATGGATGTAGAACTGACAATTGTCAGTTTTTCTCCGAATAGGTGTCATGTCTATTTTTTTCCCGATTTCGGAATTTTCACCCCCTTAAATACTTCGCCATGAAACGTATACTTGTACCAACAGACTTTTCGGAATTTGCCTACTATGCTGCTGAGGTAGCTGCTGGCATAGCGAAAAAAACAGGCGCACGTGTGTTCTTATTGCACGCAATTGATATGCCTTCATACTCTCGGAACGATAGTTTCAGCGAGGTTCCTGATACCATGGAAGGTATCTTCCTTTTAAAACGGGCGAAGCAAGAGTTTGAAAAGCTCATCAATCAACCGTTTTTTGAAGGTGTGGAGGTAGCAGAAGTGTTGCAGTGGGAGAATGTTTACGACACCATTACTGAAAAAGCCAAAGAATTTGAGATTGATCTCATTGTCATGGGTTCTCGTGGGTCTTCAGGCGCACAAGAATTCCTAGTGGGATCAAACACTGAAAAAATAATCCGCACTGCTTATTGTCCGGTGCTCACAATCAAAGAAAGAATTACCGATTTCAATCCGAAGAATGTTGTCTTCGCTTCTAATTTCTTCGAAGAGTCAATTGCGTCTTTCCGCAAATTGAAAGACTTTGCTGAGCTTTTCAATGCGAAGATTCACTTGGTAAAGGTCATTACGCCTGCCAATTTTGAAGGTACGCATTACACACGGACATTGATGAGTGATTTTGCGGCGAACGCCGGATTAAAAGATTCAGAGTTTCACATCTACAACGATTTGATGGTAGAGAAAGGCATACATGCCATGGCTGATGAACTGGATGCTGATTTGTTGTTGATTGAAACACACGGACGCACTGGTTTAGCGCATTTCTTTAGGCAGAGCATTGCTGAAGACGTTGCCAATCATAGCTCTCGTTCGGTGCTCAGTCAGCGTATTGAAGTTGTCAAAGAGGTCAAAGGAGCCATCTTCCCAATCTAATCATTAAAACAAGATTCGCCTGATGAAAATTCTTGTCCCTACAGATTTTAGCCCCAATTCACGAACGGCTTTGGAGTATGCTTTGTGTCTTTTCGGAAATCACAACCCAGAAGTGGTGATTTTGAATACATGGCAAATTCCGCACACAGGCACAGGTATGCTTGTAAGTATTGAAGATTTGCTGCGTGCCGATGCTGAAAAGTCGATGCATGATTTGATTGCAGGATTAACAATAAGTGCACAGAACATCTCCAACCTCCGCGGTGAGGTGAAGGAAGGAGCCTTGAATGATGTCATTCGCACGATGAATAGAAAAGAGCAGTTCGATTATGTTATTATGGGCACCAATGGTGCCGATGATTTACACAAGAAAATAATCGGTAGTAATACCGCAAATGCTATGCGCAGCACCAAAGTGCCTCTGATTATTATTCCCGAAGGAACAGTATGCAAGCAGCCGAAAAGAATAGCGTTGGCTACAGATTTTCAACCTTTAAATGGGGCGGCAACAAATCACATCGGTCGTTTTGCGCAGCTTACAATGGCATCTTTTGAAGCAGTGCACGTGAATGAGAAGGTTGTTAGTGGTTCGAGTAAGTCTGATTTGGGTTTCCAACTTGGCGGACTGTCGCCGGAAGTGGTGCATGTTGTTTCAGATAATGTTTCAAGCGGGTTAGACAGTTACTTGAATGCCGGAGACATCGATCTGTTGATCATGGTGCGTCGCGACTATGGGTTGTTTGAAAGAATATTCCACAAGAGTGTTTCGCGCACGCTGGCGATGCACACCAAGACACCTTTGTTGGTGATTCCTGAATAGTTGCAGAAAACGTTTTAAGTTGTTCAAAGAGATTGCCGGTTGGCGATCTCTTAATCGTTGATACCTATTGCTGCGTATCCTTCGGATATTTTGAAGTACAACGGTAGAATGAACGTGCTTTTTGTAGCAATGCCGTTTCGCTCTGCAGGCACCCAGTCGGGCATCTGATACAAACATTCCAATACAGCGCGGTCGAAGAAGTAGTGGGAGCTTTCTAAAATCTCAATGTTGGTGATTTGACCAGTTTCAGAAATAATAAATGAAGCTTTTACATCCGCACTCAACCCTTTTTTAATGGCCGCCTCTGGATAGTTTATGTTATCAATAATGAACTGCGAAAAACCGTCATAACCAGAAGGGAAAGATGCAGGCTTTTCTATCGCCCGCTGATCGGTATGGGGAGGATAGATGCGGTCGGGACGAACAGTGCCGTCGAATAAGTAGCGCTTCCAGGTCCCCGACTTCCGTCCGTTCTCATAAAAACCCTCAGACTCGAGTTGTCCGTTGCGATAAAAATACTTGAAATACCCCTCTTCAATCACGAACAAACTGTCGCGATAACTACCGGTCATTTTAACGTTACCAGACAAATACTCGATTTCCACATAAGTTAATCCGTCATCCCCTGCGCGACTGTTGCGCATATAATGACAAATGTTCTCATCTTTGGACTTTTGTAAGGTGGCGTCTAAGCAATCACGAAAGCTCTCTTGAGCATTCAATTGATAGGCACTCAACCAGAGTAATACACACAAAAGGTGCGTTCGTATTATCATCTGAATAGTTGTAAAAGTTGGATCCTTAACGAAATTAGAATTATTCAACTGGAATTATTCAACAGCTTTCTGGAGTTATTAACAATTTTACCGTAACAAAGGGTATGGATTATCAGTTCGAAAAAGAGTGGTTAGAAGTCCAAAAGCGCATTGAGCGTCAGTTTGGCGAAGACGTCGACCTGCAAGGGATACTATATATAATTGGAGTACAAGAACTGGGTAAGGGCTTTCTCAAATTCAAGAAAGATGAAAAGGTCGACCTGATGCATGTGGCGATTTGCACCTTGCTTGAGCCGTATGGATATTATAGGTACGAGGGTCGCGACGACGACGGGTGGCCGCATTTTGATAGATTGGAACACTTGCCACACCTTGAAGCAGAGGAACAAGAACGACTGATAAAGAGGGCGATTGTAGCCTATTTCAAGGAGATCGGAGAGATCGGTTAAGCGGATTGAAACGAGTGAGCTTCGACAGGCTCTGCCGATCCAAATGCTATGTGTTAAATGTCTCACTATAGCATTCATTACCTATCGCAGCGACACCTTATAAGAGAGTATGATAATGAGAAAGCGTATGAAGAGGAGGTTGGAATCAAAGTGAGTAAGAATGACTTAACCATGTAAATCCATGAAACAACGAGTTCAAAAATTTGTAAACTTATTTTAGGACGGGTCAGTAGACAGAGCGAGAATGAGAGCGAGAGCGATAAGGGAATTATAGTGTAAAAAGGAGAGAGGGAAAGCGATGAAAAACAAGGGTTTACGCCCTGCGGGCCCTCCCTCCCCCGCGCCGTCAACACCGTGCACTGCAAAGGTAAGCTCTCTGAAAAAGCTTGTCAATAGGCACTTTGTAGATGCTGGTGAGAACTTTGTAGATGCGCAATTTTGGGCGTTTTTGTGGAGATAAAACGAAGATCGGTTCGGAGTATCAAGAGATCCGTCTTGAGATTTCAGGATAGAGCATCAATCAACAATCAAGCAATCGAAAACAACCCACTAAACATTCAAGATGTTTTAGATGAATAATCAAAGAATGAGCATAAAAAAAGGCGATCATCACTGGTCGCCTTTTTTCTTCATATCATTCCTTGGTTATTCAATAACCACGATTTCTTCGTTTGTCTTTTCCTCTTCAATTTTGATGATGCCCTCACCAATCAAAGAACCTTTCTCAGCAGCAATGTCTAAAACTGCAAAACCAGCTTGGCCACGCTTGTAAAAATCTGAAAAGTTGAAAGATACTTTCCCAGATCCGTTGGTTACCTGGGTAGTGTCAAATCTGATTTCTCCAATGTTGTCGGTGTCGGTAGAGCCAACAGCGTACAAACGGACAGTAGCACCAGCTACCGGACTGCCAAAAGAATTGCGTACTTCTATGGTCGCAATTGTCTCGTCAACTTTATTGCAAGAAACCGTTGTTGCCAATAATGTGACAATAACTGCTGCCGAACGTATCAAATGACTTTTTTTCATGGTCCGAAAATCTTAATTTTGCACACCGCTGATTGCGGCAACTACAAAAAAACAAAAAAAATCTGATGAAATCACCTTTCCTCTTCATATTCGGAGCTATAACTTATGTAATTCTTGGAAGTTCTTCAAGCTGCACGCCTCAACGCCAGCTTATTTCTGAAGTGCCTGCAGAGGAGGTTCCGGTGACTACAGAAACACAAAAAGTTATGCCAGACAACACAAACGCCCATGTACGTATCACCACCCAATTCGGTGATATGATTGTTAAACTCTACGACGAAACTCCGCAACATAGAGACAACTTTTTAAAGTTGGTAGATGAGGGTTATTACAATGATCTCATATTCCACCGGGTTATCAAAAACTTCATGATTCAAGGTGGTGACCCTGATTCTCGCGGCGCTGCTCCAAATGCTCGTTTGGGAGCGGGTGGTCCTGGCTATACTGTGCCTGCTGAGTTCAACAATGCGTTCACTCACAAAAAAGGTGTTCTATCGGCTGCCCGTCAAGGCGATCAAGTGAACCCGAAACGCGCTTCTTCTGGATCTCAATTCTACATCGTTCAAGGCGCTCCTGTGCAAGAAGCTATGCTACTAAACTTGGAGATGCGCAGAAATGCTGGGAAAGACTCTACGAATCAGTTCCACTATACTCCTGAAGACATCGAATATTTTAAGACTATTGGCGGTACGCCTCATTTAGATGGTGAATACACTGTGTTTGGTGAGGTGGTCGAAGGTCTATCTATTGTTGACTCAATCGGATTTGTCCGCACCATGCCGGGTGATCGCCCCGTTGAAGATGTGAAAATGAAAATGGAGCGCGTAAAGAAATGATCGAGAAAATTCAACAACTACTCGCAGAAGTTGCTGCGCAGTCTGTATCCAACGCTGATGCCGCTGAAGCTTTTCGTATTCAGTATTTGGGACGTAAGGGTGTCCTTAAAGATTTAACTGAAGAGTTTAAATCTGTTCCCAATGAAATGAAGCGGGAAGTGGGGGTGTTGTTGAATACTCTCAAAAACGAAATCCAACAGAAAATAGATGGCGCCAAAGGCGATGATCAAGCTGTTGCTGCTTCGTCTGGTGCCGACCTTACCCGTCCAGCAGGTGATCTTCCGCTGGGCTCTCGTCACCCAATATCAATTGTGCGTCGTGAGATCCTCGACATCTTTTCACGCATCGGTTTTACGGTTTGTGAAGGTCCAGAAGTGGAAGATGACTGGCACGTTTTCAGTGGTCTGAACTTTCCTCCTGAACACCCAGCGCGCGACATGCAAGACACGTTCTTCGTAGAAGGTGAAGACCGTTTGCTTCGCACTCACACTTCATCTGTGCAGGTGCGAGAAATGGAACGCCGTCAGCCTCCTATCCGCATTGTAATGCCCGGTCGTGTATTCAGAAATGAAGCTGTTTCTTCTCGGTCTCACTGTGCGTTTCACCAAATCGAAGGATTGTACATCGATAAAGATGTTTCTTTCGCAGATCTGAAACAAACGCTTCTCTATTTCGCCAAAGAGTTTTTCGGAAAAGCTGAAATCCGTCTGCGCCCTTCCTACTTCCCATTCACTGAGCCAAGTGCTGAGATGGATGTTTATTGGGGATTGGAAACAGAAGTTGATCACCGCATTACGAAAGGCACCGGGTGGCTTGAAGTATTGGGCTGTGGAATGGTTGATCCTGCTGTTCTTGAAGCTTCAGGCATCGACTCAAAAGTGTATTCTGGCTTCGCCTTCGGGATGGGAATCGAACGTATCGCAATGCAACGCTACCAAATTGGCGACTTGC